>NZ_JBHXSK010000036.1:0-132566 GCF_042716195.1 Streptomyces sp. NPDC058683 | reverse complement strand
CTGGCGTTGACTTTTGGCACGCTGTTGAGTTCTCAAGGAACGGTCGCTTCCTTTGTACTCACCCTCTCGGGCTTTCCTCCGGGCTTCCCTTCGGTGTTTCAAACTCTATCAGTGTTTTTCCGGCCCTCTGACCACCCTCCCGCAGACATGCAGAAAGATGATCCCGAGTTAGGATCTGACAAATTTGGATGCTGCTGAGCGAGAACGCTTTATCGCGCCGCTCGATCTCAAGCAGGGGTACGACTGTACACGGGGCCTCGGAGCCCGTGCAAATCGATTAGGCTGGTGGTCTAGACCACTAGCTGGTAGCTTCCATGCGGAACCGCCACTTCATATGACATACGCTGCTGCTCAGTGCCGTCCGGAACAGGCAGTGACGGCCCGTAAGCAGCTCCATCTCTGGGAGGCTTCCCATGACCACCGTGACGTCCCCTCTGGCAGGACGTGCCATCGGACTGGCCGCTGTGCCGGATCCGGTCTTCTCCGGGGCCATGGTCGGCCCGGGCACAGCGATCGACCCCGCGCGTGAGCCTTCCGAGGTCGTGGCGCCCGTGGACGGCGTCATCGTCTCCCTTCACCCGCATGCCTTCGTCGTCGTCGACGAGAGCGGCCACGGCGTGCTCACCCACCTCGGTATCGACACGGTGCAGCTCAACGGCCAGGGCTTCGAACTCCTCGTCAACAAGGGCGACACCGTCACCCGCGGCCAGGGCATCATCCGCTGGAACCCGGCCGAGGTCGAGGCCGCCGGCAAGTCCCCGGTGTGCCCTGTCGTGGCCCTGGAGGCCACGGCCGACTCCCTTTCCGACGTCCGTGACGACGGTGACGTGAAGGCCGGCGACAGCCTCTTCGTCTGGAACTGACGACCCCGTCGCCGTCCCGTCGGATGACGGAGAGGGCGGCGACCACGACAACCATCGCGGCGGCGGGACCCGCCGCACTATCGGAGACGGGTGAGATGGAGACAACGCTGCGAGGCGTCGGCGTGAGCCACGGTGTGGCGATCGGCGAGGTTCGGCACATGGGAACGGCGGTGCTGGAGCCGCCTGCCAAGCAGATTCCGGCGGAAGAGGCGGAGCGGGAGCCGGGGCGTGCCCGGCAGGCCGTGGAGGCCGTGGCCGCCGACCTGATGGCGCGCGGCAACCTGGCGGGCGGTGAGGCCCAGGCGGTGCTCGAGGCGCAGGCCATGATGGCCCAGGACCCGGAGCTGATGGCCGACGTGGAGCGGCGGATCGCCGTCGGCAGCACCGCCGAGCGTGCCGTGTACGACGCGTTCGCCGCGTACCGCGAACTGCTGGCCGGAGCCGGTGAGTACCTGGCCGGCCGCGTGGCCGACCTGGACGATGTGCGGAATCGTATCGTCGCCCGGCTGCTGGGGGTTCCGATGCCGGGTGTCCCGGACAGCGACGAGCCCTACGTGCTGGTCGCTCGGGATCTGGCGCCGGCGGACACCGCGCTGCTGGACCCGACTCTGGTGCTCGGTTTCGTGACCGAGGAGGGCGGACCGACGAGTCACAGCGCGATCCTGGCGCGGGCGCTCGGTGTGCCGGCCGTGGTGGCGCTGCCGGGCGCCGGTGAGCTTGTCGAGGGCACGGTGATCGCCGTCGACGGCAGCACCGGCGACATCTTCGTGAACCCGAGTGCGGAGAAGAAGGCCGAGCTGGAGGCCGCGGCCGCCGAGCGCAAGGCCGCACTGACCGCCTCGACCGGTCCGGGTGTGACCGCCGACGGGCACAAGGTGCCGCTGCTGGCCAACGTGGGCGGACCGGCGGATGTGCCGGCGGCCCTGGCGGCCGGTGCCGAGGGTGTGGGTCTGTTCCGTACCGAGTTCCTGTTCCTGGACGACAGCAAGAACGCGCCGTCCGAGGAGAAGCAGGTCGAGGCCTACCGTCAGGTGCTGGAGGCGTTCCCGGAGGGCCGGGTCGTCGTGCGGGTGCTGGACGCGGGTGCGGACAAGCCCCTGGACTTCCTGACTCCTGCGGATGAGCCCAACCCGGCGCTGGGCGTGCGCGGTCTGCGGACGCTGCTGGACCACCCCGACGTGCTGCGCACGCAGTTGACCGCGCTGGCGAAGGCGGCCGAGGGACTGCCCGTCTACCTTGAGGTCATGGCGCCCATGGTGGCGGACCGTACCGATGCCAAGGCGTTCGCGGACGCCTGCCGTGCGGCGGGGCTGCGGGCCAAGTTCGGCGCGATGGTGGAGATTCCGTCGGCCGCGCTGCGGGCGCGTTCGATCCTCCAGGAGGTCGAGTTCCTGTCGCTGGGCACGAACGACCTGGCGCAGTACACGTTCGCCGCGGACCGTCAGGTCGGTGCGGTGTCCCGGCTGCAGGACCCGTGGCAGCCCGCGCTGCTCGACCTGGTCTCGCTGTCCGCTGAGGCGGCGAAGGCCGAGGGCAAGAGCTGCGGTGTCTGCGGCGAGGCCGCGTCCGATCCGCTGTTGGCGTGTGTGCTGACGGGTCTGGGCGTCACCTCCCTCTCCATGGGTGCGGCGTCGATTCCCTATGTCCGGGCGACGCTGGCCAAGTACACGCTGGCCCAGTGCGAGCGGGCCGCCTCCGCCGCGCGTGCCGCCGACAGCGCGGACGAGGCCCGCGCGGCGGCTCAGGCGGTGCTGTCCGGCGAATAGCCGGGTGCGGCCCTGATCAGCTGTCCTTCCGGGGGCGCTCCACCTGCGGGTGGGGCGCCCCCGGTGGGTTTCAGTGGTGGTGGCCCGGTGTCGTCTCCTGGTCGCCCAGGTCGGGCGGTGTGCAGTAGTCGACGTCTGATTCCGGGGAGATGAGGTCGCCGGATTCGACGTCGGTGCAGTAGGCGTCGAAGACCTCGGCCGCGGTGAGGGGTGCGAGGCGGTCGGCGCGCAGTCGCCAGCCGTAGACGCGGTCGGCGGTGCCGGGGGCGCTGGTGCGCATGACGAGTCCGCCGGGGCTGCGAGTGGCGAGGCCGAGGGCGAGGACGCTGGTGAATTCGAGGGCTTCGGCTTCGTCCAGGTGGGTGGTGCCTTCGCTGTCCTGGTCGGCGTGGAGGACGGTGACGAGCGTTTCGGGTGGTCCGGAGACGCTGCACACGAGGTGCCGGTCGCCTGGTGGGGCGGCGTCGAGGATGCGGCTGAGGAGGTGGGAGGCCCGGGCGAAGGCGGCGCGCCCGATGTCCTCGCCGCAGGTGGGGCAGGGGCCGAGGCGGGCCAGGAGGGTACTGGCGTACTCCCAGGTGGCCTGGCGTACCGCTTCGTCGACGAGGACGGGGACGAGGTCGGTGAGGGGTCGGCCGTCGTAGGGGACGGTGGCGCCGGTGGCCGCGAGTTCGGCGGTGAAGCGGGTGCGGCTAGCGGGGTTGTCCGGGTCGAGTCCGGTGACCGTGCAGAACTCGGCGTATTCCTCGGGGTCGAAGAGGGCGAGTGTGGTGTGGGTGCCTTCCGCGGCGCGGGTCCTGAGGAGGGCTTCGATCTGTCCCAGGTAGGTGGGGTGGTCGTCGAAGGTGAAGGTGCGGTAGCGCAGCATGGCGCGGAAGTCGTGTTCGTCGGTCAGCAGGCCGATGGTGCCGGCGATTTCGCGGCGCAGGACGCGTCGCATGGCCCGGTGGTCGGTGTGCGCCATGTTTCCCCCTGTGAGCGGTCGATCAATGCTCACTCACCGTAACCGGCACCACTGACAATGGGGGTTGTGGAAGCCGGCCACGGACCAGGCGGTGTTGAATTCCGCAGGTCAGGGCGATGGCAGCGCCGAATGCGGTCCAGCCGAGAGGGCCGGTGGCGATGGCGGCGGTGACGGCGAGTGGGCCGATGCTGCGCTGGGCGGACTGGGCGAGTCCGTGGACTCCGAGGTAGGCGCCCAGGGCGGTGCCTGGGGCCAGGGCGACGGAGAGTTCCCAGGAGATGGTGGCGTGGAGCATCTCGGCGGCTGTGAAGGCGGCGGCCGCGGCGGTGAGCAGGAGGGTTGCCGTGAGGGTGCCGCCGGTGGCGGAGAGGGACATCGTGATGCCGCCGAGGGCGAACGCGGCGGAGAGCGGGACGAGGAGCCGGCGGGCGGCTTCACTGCTGGTGCCGAGTCGGGCCAGGGGGACTTGGAGTGCCACGACCATGACGTTGTTGAGGACGAGCAGCAGGGGTGCGAGGCCGTGGGGCACGTGGTCGCTGTGGGCGATCCAGAGCGGCAGGCCGACCTTGAAGACGGCGTCGTCGAGGAAGAGGACGGTGTCGGTGGCGACGTAGGCGAGGTAGGCCCGGTCGCGCCAGGGGGTGACCGGCCTCGCGGTTCGCGGTGTGGTCCCTGAGCCGGCCACGACCCGGGCCGGCGACGGGGGTTCGCCGCAGCGCAGGGTCAGGAGCGCCGCCGCGACGAACGAGAGGGCGTCGCCCGCCAGGAGCCAGCGGTAGGCCACGGTGCTGTCCAGCGCCAGGGCCGCCGCGGCGGCGAGGCCGCCCAGGGCCCAGCCGGCGTTGGCGACGGTGCGGTTGAGGGCCTGGTAGCGGACCCGGTCGGGGCCCGCGATGCGGGTGGCGTACAGCTTCGTGAGGACGTTGGCGGCGCGGTCTCCGAGGGCGCCGACGGCCGAGACGGCGAGCAGCAGGGCGTAGTCGTCCGTGGTGAGCAGAGCGAAGGAGGCGAGTGCGCGCAGGAGTTGGAGTGCGATCAGGACGCGGGTGAGGGGGAGCCGGTCGGCGATACGGCCGGCCAGAGGTGCTCCGGCGATGCCGATGGCACCCGATGCGGCGGCGAGGGTGCCGACTTCGGCGAGGGAGAGGCCGGAGACGTAGGTGAAGTACAGGACCGAGACCGATGCCCACAGGCCGCTGCCGACGCGGTCGACTAGGGCGATGGCGAGCATTCTGCGTCCGTCGCGCCCGCCGGGTACACGTGGGGGCCGTGCGGTTGCACCGGGCTTCGTCGTCACTGCTCCCCCTTGCCGGAAATTATGTACTGATACATACTTGCCAACGTGGTAACACAATATGGGATCACTGGTACGACGGCCAAGGGGATTGCCGCGTCCGTCGAGCGGGCCGTTGCCGAGGGCTCGTTGGCACCGGAGGCCGCGCTGCCGCCGGTGCGGCGGCTCGCGGACGATCTGGGGGTGAGTCCGGGCACGGTCGCGACGGCTTACAAGGAGCTGCGGCAGCGCGGGATCGTCGTCACGCGCGGGCGGGGCGGCACCGTGGTGGCACCCGCTCCGGCGGTGGCGTCACGGCGGCCGCCCAGGGTCCCCGAAGGACTCCGGGACCTGGCCGGCGGGCATCCGGATCCCGCCCTGCTCCCCGGCCTGGTGCCGCCCTCGCGGCTCTCCCCCGGCGCCCGGTCGCACCGTTCGGCGCCCCGGCTCGCCCGGCTGGAGGAGGCCGTACGCGACTGGATAGGGCCGGACGGTGTGCCGGTGGAGCATGTGACGTTCGCGCACGGAGCGCTGGATCTGATCGGCCGGCTGCTCGCCGTGGAGCTGCGGCCCGGGGACGCCGTGGCCATGGAGGACCCGGGGTACCACCACCTGCTGGACCTCGTCCCGGCGTTGGGGCTGCGGATCGTGCCGGTGGCCGTGGACGACGAGGGGATGCGTCCGCAGGCGCTGCGCACGGCGCTGCGCGCGGGCGTGCGCGCCGTGGTGTGCAGCCCCAGGGCGCAGAATCCGTACGGTGGCTGCTTCTCGGCGGCCCGCCGGGACACCCTGGCCGATGTGCTGCGGGAGGAATCCGATGTCCTGGTGATCGAGAACGACCACGCGTCCTCGGTGACCGATGCCCCGCTGCGCTCGCTGACCGCCGCGGGACTGGCGCGTTGGGTGCATGTGCGGACGGTGAGCAAGTTCCTGGGCACCGACCTGAGGTGGGCGGCCGCCGCCTGCGATCCGGTCTCGCTCGCCCGGCACGACGGGCTACTGCTCCTGACCTCGGGATGGGTGAGTCACCTGTTGCAGGAGACGGTGCTCGGGCTGATGACGGACGCCGGCACGCGCGCATTGGTGGCACGCGCGCGTGTGACGTACACACTGCGCCGGGAGACGCTGGCCAGG
Organism: Streptomyces sp. NPDC058683; assembly: GCF_042716195.1. Classification (NCBI taxonomy): domain Bacteria; kingdom Bacillati; phylum Actinomycetota; class Actinomycetes; order Kitasatosporales; family Streptomycetaceae; genus Streptomyces; species Streptomyces sp. NPDC058683. Next base: position 126,566 of record NZ_JBHXSK010000036.1, on the reverse strand, counting down.
GAGCTGGCCGGGCGCGGCATCGCCTCGCACGGGGTGAGCGGGATGAATCTGTGGGTGCCCGTGCGGGACGAGTCGGCCGTGGTGAACGGCCTGCGGTCGTACGGCTGGTGGGTGGCCTCGGGGGCACGGTTCCGGATCTCGGCCGGTCCGGCCGTGCGGATCTCGACCGCCGGTCTGGAGCCCGCCGACGCGGTGCGGCTGGCCTCGGACTTCGCCGCTGTGCTGGGCGAGTCCGAGGCCACCTATGGCGGATGAGCGCCCCTGCCGGGAGGGTCAGGCGCGTTTGCGGGCCAGGTCCTCGTAGAAGCTCAGCAGGTCGAGGTTGTCGATGGAGCCGGGGTTGACGGCCTTCTCCAGGGGCGCGCCCTGGAGGAGGCGCTTGACCGGGACCTCGATGCGCTTGCCGGTGAGGGTGTGCGGGACGCCGGGGACCTCGATGATCTCGTCGGGGACATGGCGCGGCGAGAGCTGTTCGCGGATGGCCTGCTTGACGCGGTTCAGCAGGGCCTCGTCGAGGACGGCGCCCGGGGCCAGGTGGACGAACAGGGGCATCCAGTAGCCGCCGTCGGGCTGTTCGATGCCGATGACGAGGGATTCCCTGATCTCGGGAAGGCGCTCGACGACCTCGTAGATGTCGGCGGAGCCCATCCGTACGCCCTGGCGGTTGAGCGTGGAGTCGGAGCGGCCGTGGATGATCACCGAGCCGCGGGAGGTGACGGTGATCCAGTCGCCGTGCCGCCAGACGCCGGGATACATGTCGAAGTAGCTGTCGTGGTAGCGGCTGCCGTCGGGGTCGTTCCAGAAGTGAATCGGCATCGAGGGCATGGGGTTGGTGACGACCAGTTCGCCGACCTCGTCGATGACGGGGTTGCCGTTCGGGTCCCAGGCCTGGAGATCGGTCCCGAGGCCGGGTGCCTGGAGTTCGCCGGTGTAGACCGGGAGGGTGGGTACGGCGCCCGCGAAACAGGAGCACACGTCGGTGCCGCCGCTGACGGAGGCGATCCACAGGTCGTCGCGGACCTCGTCGTGCAGCCAGCGGAAGCCGTCCGGGGGCAGTGGTGAGCCCGTGGTGGCGACGCACCGCACCTTGGACAGGTCGAAGTCGCGGGAGGGGTGCACGCCGGCCTTGCGGCAGGCCATCACATAGGCGGCGGAGGTGCCGTAGAGGGTGGCTCCGGTGCGTTCGGCGACCCGCCACTGGGCGCCGGTGTCGGGGTAGCCGGGGCTGCCGTCGTACAGGACGATCGTGGTGCCCGTGAGGAGGCCGGAGACGAGGAAGTTCCACATCATCCAGCCGGTCGAGGTGTACCAGAAGAAACGGTCCTCGGGGCCCAGGTCGCAGTGCAGGCCCAGCTGTTTGAGGTGTTCGACCAGGATGCCGCCCTGGGACTGGACGATGGCCTTGGGCAGGCCGGTGGTGCCGGAGGAGTACAGGACCCACAAGGGGTGGCCGAACGGGACCTGTTCGAATTCGGGCTCGGTGTCGGCGGAGGTCAGGGCCGACCACTCCAGGGCGCCTTCGGGGGCGGCGGTGCCGAGCAGCGGGATGTGGACGACGGCGCGCAGGGTGGGCAGTTCGCGGCGGAGTTCGGCGACGGTCTCACGGCGGTCGTGTTCCTTGCCGCCGTAGCGGTAGCCGTCGACGGTGAACAGGACGACGGGTTCGACCTGCTGGAAGCGGTCCAGGACGCTGCGGGCGCCGAAGTCCGGGGCGCAGGAGGTCCAGACGGCGCCCACGGCGGCGGTGGCGAGAAGGGCGACCACGGCCTGGGGGATGTTCGGGAGGTAGCCACTGACGCGGTCTCCCGGGCGGACGCCGAGGGTGCGGAGTTCGGCGGCCAGGGAGCCCACCTGGCGGCGCAGTTCGGACCAGGTGACCGGGAGCGGTTCGTGGGTCTCGTCGACATACAGGAGCGCGGGTTCGTCCGCGCGGGTGGCGGCGGCGCGCAGGGCGTGCTCGGCGTAGTTCAGCGTCGCGCCGGGGAACCATTCGGCGCCGGGCATCGCGCGATCGCCGAGCACGCGCGCGTAGGGCGTCGAGAACCGGACGTCGAACCACTCCGTGACGGCCTTCCAGAACGTGTCCAGATGGTCGACGGACCAGCGGTGCAGTGCCGGGTACCCGCCCTCGGCGGGAGCTCCGTGGTGTTCGGCCGCCCAGGACTGGAACCCGGTGATGTGTGCCTGGGCGATCCGTTGCGGATCGGGTTGCCAGAGCGGCTGGGGGTTCGCGGTCGACATGGGGCGGCTCCCGGGCTTCTGCGCTGGTGTGCGTCGGACGCGCACGGGCTGGGGTGTGCGCGTACGCGGCTGACAGGGACGATGCCATGTGATCGACTTCTACACCAGGGTGCGCTCCACATAGTCCGTGTCGTGAAGATGTGGTCCCGGCACGGGTGAACGGCAGTTGAACGGCACGCGCGTGTGGAGCGCTGAGTGGCAGGGTGAGCAGCATGGACGGTCGTGACCTGGTGCGTTCGGTGAGAGTGGTCGGTTCTGGGAGGGCAGCTCAGGGGTTGCGTACCGTACGGGCGGCGTGGCGCAGGAGGCGGATCGACGCCGCCGGGCTGCCCGCGCGGGGGGCCGAGCGTGCCCGGGTGCCGGGTCCGGTGCAGGAGGCGGTGCCGGGGCCGGGTGGCGGTGTGATCCGCTTCAGCCGGTCGGAGCTGCGGATCACGGTCGCGGTGAACGGGGCGGTCTTCTGGGGCTGGGACGGGGCCGGTCCCGAGCCGTCGTACGCGCTCGCAGGCCGCTGTCCGGAGCCGGATCCGCGGGCGGTCCTCGAACCGGACACCGATGGCGGCTGGCGGGTCGTGGCGGAGCGGGTGACGGTCAACGTCTCGCGGCACGGCGCGGTGGAGGTGTGCACGCCCGGTGGCGTGATGCTGCGACGGGATCTGCCGCCCCGCTGGTGGGAGCCTGTGGACGGGGGCCCGGCGCGCTGGGTGCAGCGGTCGGAGGTCGCCGCGGACGCGCGGTTCTTCGGGCTCGGTGGCCGTGCCTCGGGGCCGCGGCTGCGTGACGGCACGTACCGGCTGTGGAACACCGACCCCGGTCACGCCTTCGGGCCCGATGACGATCCGCTGTACATCACCATGCCGGTGCAGCTGGTGGTGGCGGACGCGGCCGCGCATCTGGTGTTCCACGACACCTCCTGGGACGGCACGGTGACCCTCCGGGAGGGCGAGGAGGGTGCCGGTTCCGGCCATGACCGGACCGGACGGTGCGAGCTGCGGATGGACGGCGGTCCGCTGCGTTGCTGGGTGATGGTGGGCACGCCCGCGCGCGTGCTGCACGCGTGGGCCTCGCTCACGGGCGCGCCCGCGCTGCCGCCGGCGTGGGCACTGGGTCATCACCACGCGCGCTGGGGTTTCGGCAGCGAGCAAGAGGTCCGGCGGATCGTCGCCGGTTACCAGGAGCGTGGTCTGCCGCTGGACGCCGTCCATCTGGACATCGATCACTACGACGCCCATCAGGTGTTCACCGTCGACCACGAGCACTTCCCGAAGCTGCCGACGCTGGCCGAGGAGCTGCGGCGGGACGGGATCCGGCTGGTGTCGATCGTGGACCCGGCGGTGAAGGCCGAGCCGGGCAACGCGGTCTACGACAGCGGGACGGGGATCGACGCCTTTGTGCGGGATCCGTCGGGCCGGTTGGTGGAGGGCGTGGTGTGGCCCGGTGAGGCGGTCTATCCCGACTTCACGCACGCGCGCGTGCGCAAGTGGTGGGGCGGGCTGTACGAGGAGCGGCTCGCGCTGGGCTTCGCCGGGTTCTGGCACGACATGAACGAGCCGACGTCCTTCACCGCCTTCGGCGAGTCCACACTGCCCCGCGCGTCACGGCACGCCCTGGAGGGGCGCGGCGGTGACCACCGGGAGGCGCACAACGTCTACGCGCTCTGCATGGCGCGGGCGGCCTACGAGGGCCTGCGCGAACTGGCGCCCAAGGAGCGGCCGTTCCTGTTCTCCCGGTCCGGCTGGGCCGGTATGCAGCGTTACGGGGGCGCCTGGTCCGGTGATGTCGCGACCGGCTGGCCGGGGCTGCGCGCGTCCCTGTCGCTGGTGCTGGGGCTCGGGCTGTGCGGAGTGCCGTACTCCGGTCCTGACGTGGGCGGTTTCGACGGGAGCCCGTCGCCCGAGCTGTTTCTGCGCTGGTTCCAGCTGGGTGCCTATCTGCCGCTCTTCCGGACGCACGCGAGCATGCGGGCGGGGCGCAGGGAGCCGTGGGAGTTCGGGGCCGAGGTGCTGGAGCACGCGCGCGTGGCGCTTCTGGAACGGCAGCGGCTGCTGCCGTACTTCATGACGCTGGCGCATCTGGCCCGGCGGACCGGCGCGCCGTATGTGCGGCCCCTGTGGTGGGGTGAGCCGGAGAACCGGGCGCTGCGCGACTGCGAGGACGCGTTCCTGTTGGGCGACGGTCTGCTGGTGGCTCCGGTGCTGGATCCGGGCGCCGACCGGCGTGCGGTGCAGCTGCCCCGGGGGCGCTGGTACGACACGCTGACGGAGCGGGCGTACGAGGGGCCGGGGCAGGTGCTCTTGGATGCTCCGCTGTCGCGGATTCCGGTGCTCGCGCGCGCGGGTGCCGTCCTTCCCGTGCGGGACGAGGACGGCGGTGTGCGGCTGGAGGTGTGGGCGCCCGCCCGGGGACGGACCGGGGGCGGGCTGTTCGTGCCGGACGCGGGCGACGGCTGGGACGAGCCGGAGATCGAGCGTTACGTCGCCCGCTGGGAGGGTCGGCGGGTGGTGGTGAGACGGGAGGGGGACAACGGCGTGGGCGAACCGCCGCATCCGGTGCGCGTCCGGGGGCTGGGGTGAGCCGGAGGGCTCAGTAGCGGCCCTCGAACCACGCGCGTACGGCCACGCTGTGCAGCGGGAAGGCGAGTTCCTCGGGCCTGCGCAGCAGGTGCCAGCCCTCCGTCTCGTCCGTCGTACGGGACGGCGGGAGCCCTTCGGCCGGGCGTTCCGGGAGGAGTCCGAACAGCAGCAGGTGCCCGTCGGGTGAGCTCATGGCGTCGGCGAGCCGTACGTCCCGCACGGCCGCGTCGATGCCGGTCTCCTCCTTGAGTTCGCGCACGACGGCGTGCCGCCAGTCCTCGCGGTCGTCGACGTAGCCGCCGGGCAGCGCCGTGCCTCCGCGCGCGGGAGCGACGGTCCGGGTGATGACGACCAGGGCGGTGCCCTTCGTGTCGTACACGGGCTGGAGGGCGATCGCCACCGGCAAGGGGTTGCGGTAGGCGACATGGCCGCAGGCCGGGCAGGTGCGCGGCCAGCCGGAGACTCCCGCTCCGTAGGGCGCTCCGCACCTCGAACAGTGCGAGTCCGGAGCGGAGTTGGCAATTGGGTGCTGATTTTCGGACACGCGCGGACTTTATCCGATCACGAAGGCGACGTCTTACGGTCGGGGGAACGTCTCGTTCCGGAAGTGAACCGATGCCGACGACCAGGGACGGACATGGGATGTGACCCGAGGGCGCGGCCTGCCCATTTGCGGCGACCCGTGGCACACTTCTGACGTTCCGTCAGATCTCGTGCCCTGGAGGAGCTTTGTCGCGTACACGCACGCCCGCGGTCGAGGGCTGGTTCACGGGCGAGGGGGACGGGTTCCGGCTCCTGGGCACCCGTTGCGCGACCTGCGCCTCGGTCTTCTTCCCGCGCGAGGACGCCCACTGCCGCAATCCCGGATGCGCCGGCGGCGGCCTGGAGGAGGTCGCGCTCTCCCGGCGTGGGCGGATCTGGTCGTACACCGACAGCCGGTACCGGCCGCCGTCACCCTATGTGAGCGATCCGGAACTTCCGTGGGAACCGTACGCGTTGATCGCTGTGGAGCTGGAGTCCGAGCGGATCGTGGTCCTGGGGCAGGCGGTTCCCGGGATCACCGTCGCCGATCTGGCGGTGGGCATGGAGGTCGAGGTCGTCCCCGGAGTGCTGGGCGAGGACGCGGAGACGGCCTGGACGACCTGGCACTGGCGGCCGACGGGGGTGACGGCATGACGGCGGACCTGGCGGTCCTCGGCGTGGGCATGCACCCCTGGGGCAAGTGGGGGCGCAGCTTCGTCGAGTACGGAACGGCGGCGGCCCGCGCGGCCCTTGCGGACGCGGGACTGCGGTGGCGGGACATCGGCTCCGTCGTGGGCGCGGACACGGTGCGCGGCGGGTATCCCGGCTATGTCGCGGGCGCGACCTTCGCCAAGGCGCTGGGCTGGCAGGGAGCGCGCGTCGCGAGCGTGTACGCGGCATGCGCGTCCGGGGCGCAGGCGGTCGCCGCGGCGCGGGCGCAGATCCTGGCGGGGCTCGCGGACGTGGTGCTCGTGGTGGGCGCGGACGCGGCACCCAAAGGCTTCTTCCGGCCCGCCGGAGGGGACCGCCCCGAGGATCCCGACTGGCTGCGCTTCCGGCTGCTGGGCGCGACCAATCCCACGTACTTCGGGCTGTACGCGCGCCGGCGGATGGCGGTGTTCGGGGACACGCCGGAGGACTTCGCACTGGTCAAGGTGAAGAACGCGGCCCTGGGCGCGCTCAATCCGTACGCCCGCTACCGCGAGCGCGTCACCGCCGAGCAGGTCGCCGCCTCCCAGGTGGTCGCCGATCCGCTGCGGCTGCTCGACATCTGCGCGACCTCCGACGGCGGGGCCGCACTGGTGCTGTCCAGCCTGGAGTTCGCGCACCGGCACGGAGCGGCCCGGCCGGTGCGGATCCGCGCGGTGTCCACGGTCACACCGCGCTATCCGAGCACGGTGCTGGACCTGCCGGACATCGCCACGGACTCCGCGGCGGCGGTCGAGCCCCCTGCGGAGCCCTTCCGGGCGTCGATCGCGCGGGCCGCCTACGAGGAGGCCGGCATCGGCCCCGAGGAGCTCTCCCTGGCGGAGGTGTACGACCTGTCCACCGCACTGGAGTTGCAGTGGTACGAGGATCTGGGGCTGTGTGCCGAGGGCGAGGCGGCCAAGCTGCTGCGCGAGGGAGCGACGGCCCTGGGCGGGCGGATACCCGTCAACGCCAGCGGTGGGCTCGCCTCCTTCGGGGAGGCGGTGCCGGCCCAGGCGATCGCCCAGGTCTGCGAGCTGACCTGGCAGTTGAGGGGCGCCGCGGGCGACCGCCAGGTGGCGCACGCGCGCGTGGGGATCACGGCCAATCAGGGGCTGTTCGGACACGGCTCGTCCGTGATAGCGGTGCGCTGACGGGACAGGTGTGACAGCAGAGGTTGCACACCGTGCGTGACCACCCCGAAATGGTGCGTGAACGTCTTATGAACTGCCCCTGGGCGTACGCCGTTGGCGTCATCATGCTCCCGTGCGCTCCTGGACGGATGCTCTCCGTTTCGCCTTCCAGCCGGTGGTCAATCTGACGACCGGCGGGATCGCCGCACTGGAGATCCTTGCCCGCCCCGAGACCGGTGACATCCTCGCCGAAGCCCGCCGCAATCCCGAACTCGACGGCAGGCTGGCCGTGTTGGCCCTCCGCGCGGCGGCCCGCAAGGAGGCGCTGCTGCCGCTGCACATCAACGTGTTCGCGGCCACGCTCGCCGACCTGGGCGGCATCGGCCCGCTGCCCGGGGCCATCCGCGAAGCCGGACGGATGCCCTGGGAGGTGACCCTGGACATCGTCCCGCCGTACACGCACGTGCCGCACCGGGCCCTGCTGGAGGCCGTGGCGACGCTGCGCGGCCAGGGCTTCCGGATCAGCGCCGACGGCATCGGCGACGGAGACGTGCCCCTGCGGCTGCTCACCGACCTCTCCCCCGACCTGATCAAGCTCGACGCCTCGCTGCTCGGCCGGCCGGCCGCGGTACGGGCGATGCGGACCCTGTGCGAGGAACTGGGCGCCCTGCTGGCCGTCGAGGGCGTGGAGAGCGAACTCCAGTACACGTCCGCGCTGTCGGCCGGGGCCCAGCTGGCCCAGGGTGAGCTGTTCGCGCCCCCGGCCCGGATCCCGGTCGCGGACGTGTACGTTCCGCCGCGCTCGGCCGCCGTCGTGCCCCCGCCGCGCTCCGGACCGTCCGTGCGCGAGTTCATCCGGCCCGCCGCGCTGCTGCCGGTCACCGCGTCCGCGTTGCAGGTGCGGGCCCTGCTGACCGGCTCCCCGGACGTCTCCGGCGTCCTCCTGGTGGACCAGACGGGCGCTCCGGTCCGCTCGGTCCACCGCTCCCGCTTCCTGCTGTCGATGTCGGGCCGCTACGGACACGCCCTGTACGCCGACCGCCCGGCCTTCAAACTGGGCGACGCACCACGCACGGTCGGCGTCGACGCGACCGCGTGGGAGGTCCTGGACGTGGTGGCCGTCGGCGGCCGGGACCGCACCTCGGACGATGTGGCGGTCGTCGACCGGCTCGGGCGCTGCGTGGGCGTCGTACGCCTCGCCGACCTGGTACGTGCCCTCGCCGAGACCCGCGTCGAGGAGGCGGCCGGACTCAATCCGCTGACCCGGCTGCCCGGTTCGGACGCCATCACGGGCGAGACGGACCGGTGGATCGCGGAAGGCCGCGTCTTCGCCCTGAGCTGGCTGGACATCGACCACTTCAAGCAGGTCAACGACGGCGCCGGGTTCGCCGCGGGCGACGAGCTGATCCGTGCGGTGGGACAGGCGCTCCAGCAGGCCGTGGCCGGGCACGCGCGCGTGGGGCACATCGGCGGGGACGACTTCCTGGTGCTCGCCGACGAGGAGGGGCTGGCCCGGCTGGTGACCGACGTGCTCGACGCGCCCTGGTCCGCGGGCGGCCGTCCCGTCACGCTGTCCCTGGCCACCGTCGTGTGCGGCCCCGGCGGTGTGGCCGACCACCGGGAGGCGGCCGCGTGTCTCGCGCCGCTCAAGAAGGCGGCCAAGGCGCTGCACGGGGCGAGTTGGGTGCTGGGGCGGGCAGGACTTCCCGGGCACGAGATCCGGCGCGGCTCGGGCGCGTATCCGGCCCAGGCCGGCTATGCGACGGTGGAGCCGTGAAAGCTGTTTCCCGGCGAGTTGCCTGTCATCGTTGCCGTCGGCGACCTTGACGCTCCCTGAGTGCCGGTGAAAACTTCCGGTGTCGGTCGACATCGCCGTACATTCGCGGCGTAATCAGGCACTGCGCCATGGGCCGCTCCTGTCCTGAGGCCCGCTCTCCCATGGGCGATTCGGCTGCTACGGCACGCTCGTCACAGACGCCGGGCGGGGCGCGGGACCTTCCCTGCCTTCGGCTGACGTCGCCAAGGGAACCGTTCCTGCTCAATGCGCCGGGGTCGATCCTCCGGCCAGCGCCCTAGGAGCCGCCATGAGCAACGGAGACATATTCGTCGGCGAAGTCATCGGCACGGCCATCCTGATCCTCTTCGGTGCCGGCGTCTGCGCCGCCGTCACCCTCAGACACTCCAAGGCGAGAGCGGCGGGATGGGTGGTGATCGCGTTCGGCTGGGGATTCGGCGTCCTGGCCGGCGCCTACACCGCCGCTCCCCTCTCCGGCGGCCAGCTCAACCCCGCCGTGACCATCGGCATCGCCGTCGACACCGGCGAGTGGGGCAAGGTCTGGGTCTACCTGCTCGGCCAGTTCGTCGGCGCGATCCTCGGCGCCGTACTGACGTACCTCGTCTACCTGGCCCAGTTCCAGGCCAACGTGCCCGACGAGGACACCGGGGAGGAGCCGACACCGACGCTCGGCATCTTCTCCACCATCCCGGAGATCCGGAACCCGGTCGCCAACCTCGTCACCGAGATCATCGCGACCGTCGCACTGGTCCTGCCGATCCTGGCGTTCGGGCTGACCAAGGGGCTCGGCGAGTCCGGCACCACCGTGCTGATCGTCTCGCTGCTCGTCGTCGGGATCGGGCTGTCCCTGGGCGGCCCCACCGGCTATGCCATCAACCCGGCGCGCGACCTCGGCCCCCGGATCGTGCACACCTTCCTGCCGATCCCGAACAAGGGCACCTCCGACTGGGGTTACGCCTGGATCCCGGTCGTCGGCCCCCTGATCGGCGGGGCGCTCGCGGGCCTCATCTACAACGCGGCCTTCTGAAACGCGGCCTTCCGATCCCACGCAGCCTTCCGACCCAGCGACCAAGGGGTAGCCATGACGGACACCGCCGAGAGGTACGTCGCCGCAATCGACCAGGGCACCACGTCGAGCCGCTGCATCATCTTCGACCACGGCGGCGCGATCGTCGCCGTCGACCAGCGCGAGCACCGGCAGATCTTCCCCAAGCCCGGCTGGGTGGAGCACGACGCCACCGAGATCTGGTCCAAGGTGCAGGCCGTGGTCGCCGGGGCGCTCGCCAACGCCGGGCTGCGCGCCGACCAGCTGAGCGCGCTCGGCATCACCAACCAGCGCGAGACCACGGTCCTGTGGGACCGCGCCACCGGCAAGCCCGTGCACAACGCGATCGTCTGGCAGGACACCCGCACCGCGGCCCTGTGCAACGAACTCGGCGGCAGCGACGGCCAGGACCGGTTCCGCGACCAGACCGGACTGCCCCTGGCCAGCTACTTCTCCGGACCCAAGGCGGCCTGGCTGCTGGACAACGTGCCCGGGCTCCGGGACCGGGCCGAGCGCGGTGAGATCGCCTTCGGGACCATCGACTCCTGGCTGATCTGGAACCTCACCGGCGGCACGGACGGCGGCCGGCACGTCACCGACGTCACCAACGCCGGGCGGACCATGCTGATGAACCTGGAGACCCTCCAGTGGGACACCTCCATCCTGTCCGCGATGAACGTCCCCGAGGCGGTCCTGCCCGAGATCAGGTCCTCCGCCGAGGTGTACGGCACCGCCGTCGGCCAGCTCGCCGGGGTGCCGGTGGCGTCCGCGCTGGGCGACCAGCAGGCGGCGGTCTTCGGGCAGGCCTGCTACGACGTCGGCACGGCGAAGAACACCTACGGGACCGGCAGTTTCCTGCTGCTCAACACCGGCGACCGGCCGGTGCCGTCCAAGAACGGACTGCTGACGACCATGGGCTACAAGATCGGCGACGAGGCGCCGGTGTACTGCCTGGAGGGGTCGATCGCCATCACGGGCGCGCTCGTCCAGTGGTTCCGGGACCAGCTCGGCATCATCCGCACCGCCGACGAGATCGAGACCCTGGCCGCGAGCGTCGACGACAACGGCGGTGCCTACATCGTGCCCGCCTTCTCCGGCCTGTTCGCGCCCTACTGGCGCTCGGACGCGCGCGGGGTCGTCACCGGCCTCACCCGGTACGTCACCAAGGCACATCTCGCGCGCGCGGTCCTGGAGGCGACCAGCTGGCAGACGCGGGAGGTCGTGGACGCCATGTACCAGGACTCCGGGGTGCAGATCACGACCCTGAAGGTGGACGGCGGCATGACGAAGAACAACCTGCTGATGCAGCACCAGGCCGACGTCCTCGGGGTGCCGGTGATCCGGCCCCGGGTCTCCGAGACGACCTGCCTGGGCGCCGCCTACGCGGCCGGCCTCGCGACCGGCGTGTGGAACGACCTCGACGAGCTCAAGTCGCACTGGCAGAAGGACGTGGAGTGGACGCCGGCCATGGCGGCGTCGGTGCGCGACAGGGAGTACGCGAACTGGCGCAAGGCCGTGGAGAAGAGCTTCGGCTGGCTGGAGGACGGCGAGTAACCGCCCGCCCCGGGACCACGGCCCGTACCCCGGTCGGCGGGGGTGCGGGCCGTGCCGGCGCCTCAGGTGGTGACGGTCTGCCGACGGCCCGCCCCGTACGCCATCGCGTGCTGGACGACGCCGATGAGCACCCTCTTGACCGACTCGCGGTCCCGGGCGTCGCACAGCAGGACCGGTACGTCCGCGTCGAGGTCGAGGGCCTTGCGGATGTCCTCGGCCGGGTAACGGTCCGATCCCTCGAAGCAGTTGACGCCGACCAAAAACGGTATGGAGCGCCGCTCGAAGTAGTCGACGGCCGCGAAGCAGTCCTCCAGGCGGCGCGTGTCGGCGAGCACGACGGCGCCCAGCGCACCCTCGGACAGCTCGTCCCACATGAACCAGAACCGCTCCTGCCCCGGCGTGCCGAACAGGTACAGCACCAGGTCCTCGCGCAGGGTGATGCGGCCGAAGTCCATGGCGACGGTGGTGGTGTGCTTGCCCTCGACGCCGTTGGTGTCGTCGACCGGCCGCCCGGCCTCGGTGAGCACCTCCTCGGTGCGCAGCGGCCTGATCTCGCTCACCGCGCCGACGAGCGTCGTCTTGCCCACGCCGAAGCCGCCGGCCACGAGGATCTTGAGCGTGACGGGCTCGACCGGGGGCTTGCCGCGCTCAGATCGCCCGAAGATCATCGATCTCTTCTCCTGCTTGATGGGTATCGGGTGACGGGCTTCCGTATCCGCCGCCACCTGGGGTTTCGATGACTAGTACGTCGTCTGCGCCGACGTCCGCGCTGTCGCTGCCGCCGAGTTCGGTGACCGTGCCGTCGGCCCGCTCCACCCGGTTGGCGCCGAGCGCCCCGGGTGCGCCGCCCGCCATGCCGTACGGCGGCACGCGGCGGTGCTGGGACAGGGTGGAGACGGTCATGGGTTCGAGGAATCGGATGCGGCGCACCGCGCCGTCCCCGCCGTCCCAGCGGCCCGCGCCGCCGCTGCCCCGCCGTACGGCGAACTCGTCGAGGCGGACGGGCAGTCGCCACTCCAGGACTTCCGGGTCGGTGAGCCGGGAGTTGGTCATATGGGTCTGTACGACGCTCGCGCCGGGGAACCCGTCGCCGGCTCCGGATCCGGAGGCGACGGTCTCGTAGTACTGGTGGCGTTCGTTGCCGAAGGTGACGTTGTTCATGGTGCCGGAGCCCTCGGCCTGGACGCCGAGCGCCGCGTAGAGGGCGCCGGTGATGGCCTGGGAGGTCTCGACGTTGCCCGCGACGACGGCGGCCGGCGGCTCGGGGGCGAGCATCGATCCGGGCGGTACGACGATGTCCAGGGGGCGCAGGCAGCCGTCGTTGAGCGGGATGTCGTCGGCGACCAGGGTGCGGAAGACATACAGCACGGCCGCGTTGACGACGGCGAACGGGGCGTTGAAGTTGGTGTCCAGCTGTGCGGAGGTGCCCGTGAAGTCGATGGTCGCGCGCCGGTCTTCGCGGTCCACGCGCACGCGTACGCGGATGACGGCGCCGGAGTCGGTCTCGTAGGCGTACTCGCCGTCGTCCAGGGCGTCGATGACGCGGCGGACCGCTTCCTCCGCGTTGTCCTGGACGTGCCGCATGTAGGCCTGGACGACGTCGAGGCCGAACTCCTCGATCATGCGGCCGACTTCGTCGACACCCTTGCGGTTGGCGGCGATCTGGGCGCGCAGGTCGGCGAGGTTGGTGGGGATGTTGCGGGAGGGGTAGCGGGCCTCGGCGAGCAGCCGCCGGGTCTCGGCCTCGCGGAACCGGCCGCTCTCGGCGAGGAGCCAGTTGTCGAAGAGGACGCCCTCCTCGTCGATGGTGCGGCTGTCGGCGGGCATCGAACCGGGGGCGATGCCGCCGATCTCGGCGTGGTGGCCGCGGGAGGCGACGTAGAAGAGGATCTCGGGTGCCGTGCCGGGGTCACCCTCCGTGTCCGCCGCGCCGTCGGTGCCGTCAGGGCTGTCAGCGCTGAAGACCGGTGTGATCACGGTGACGTCGGGCAGATGGGTGCCGCCGTGGTACGGGTCGTTCACGGCGTAGGTGTCGCCGGGACGCATCGAGGTGCCGCGGCGGTGGATGACCTCTTTCACGCTGGTCCCCATGGAGCCCAGGTGGACGGGGATGTGCGGGGCGTTGGCCACCAGGTTCCCGTCCGGGTCGAACAGGGCGCAGGAGAAGTCCAGGCGTTCCTTGATGTTGACGGACTGTGCCGTCGACTCCAGCCGGGCACCCATCTGTTCGGCGATCGACATGAAGAGGTTGTTGAAGACCTCCAGCAGAACCGGATCCGCTTCTGTGTCGAGATCGGAACTCTGCGTAATCGCCGCGCGTTCCATGACCAGATGCCCGTCGTCGGTCGCCGCGGCCCGCCAGCCCTCGTCGACGACGGTCGTGGCGCCGGCCTCGGTGATGATCGCCGGGCCGGTGACCGATCCGCCGGGGGGAAGGTCCTCGCGGCGGTGGAGGGGGACGTCGCGCCAGGCGCCGCCGGTGTGGAGGCGGACGGCGTCCGGGTCGGCGGGACGGCCTTCGTACGGGGCGAGGGCGGAGAGATCGGGGGGTTGGGTGATGCCGGTGGCTTCCACGGAGAGGGCTTCGACGACGACCGGGCGGTCCAGCGTGAAGGAGTACGTGGCGCGATGACGTTCTTCGAAGGCGTGTTTCATCGCGTCGGGCTCGGTGAGCTCGACGGTGAGGGTGGTGTCGGTGCCGTCGTAGCGGAGCTGGGCGCGGCGGGTGACTTCGATGCGGTCCTCCGGGACGTCCTCGGCGAGGAGTTCGGAGCGGGCCGCGGCCTCCAGGTCGTCGGCGGTCTTGCGGACGCCGGGCATGGCGGCGGGCTCCAGGGGAGCCTCGACGGACTGTTCGCGCATGGCGGTGGTGTCGGCGAGGCCGATGCCGAGCGCGGACAGGACGCCCGCCATGGGCGGCACCAGGACGGTGCGGATACCGAGCGAGTCGGCGACCATGCACGCGTGCTGGCCGCCGGCCCCGCCGAAGGTGGTGAGGGCGTAGCGGGTGACGTCGTGGCCCTTCTGGACGGAGATCCGCTTCACGGCGCCCGCGATGTTGGCCACGGCGACGCTCAGGTAGCCCTCGGCGACCTGTTCCGGGGTGCGGTCGTCGCCGCTCTGTTCGCGGATCTCCCGCGCGAGGCCGGTGAAGCGGTCGCGGACGAGGTCGGCGTCGAGGGGCTGGTCGCCGTCGGGTCCGAAGACGTGGGGGAAGTGGGCGGGCTGGATCCGGCCGAGCATGACGTTGGCGTCGGTCACCGTGAGCGGGCCGCCGCCCCGGTAGCAGGCCGGGCCGGGGTCGGCGCCGGCCGAGTCGGGGCCGACGCGGTAGCGGGAGCCGTCGAAGTGCAGCACCGAGCCGCCGCCCGCGGCGACGGTGTGGATGTCCAGCATCGGGGCGCGGAGCCGGACGCCCGCGATCTGGGTGGTGAAGACCCGTTCGTACTCGCCGGCGAAGTGGGAGACGTCGGTGGAGGTGCCGCCCATGTCGAAGCCGATGACCCGGTCGAAGCCGGCGAGCTGCGACATCCGGGCCATGCCGACGATCCCTCCGGCCGGTCCGGAGAGGATGGCGTCCTTGCCGCGGAACTGCCCGGCCTCGGCGAGCCCGCCGTTGGACTGCATGAACATCAGCCGCACGCCTTCGAGTTCGTCGGCGACACGGCGGACGTAGCGGCGCAGTACGGGCGACAGGTAGGCGTCGACGACGGCGGTGTCGCCGCGCGGGACGAGCTTCATCAGTGGGCTGACCTCGCTGGACAGCGAGATCTGCGGGAAGCCGGTGCGGGCGGCCAACTCGCCGATCGCCCGCTCGTGGGCGGGGTGCAGATGGCTGTGCATACAGACGACGGCGACGGCCCGGATCCCGTCGTCGTACGCCTCCCGGAGCGGGCCCGCCAGGGCGTCCAGGTCGGGGGCGCGCAGGACGGTGCCGTCGGCGGCGATGCGCTCGTCGGCCTCGACGACCCGTTCGTACAGCAGCTCGGGCAGGTCGATGCGGCGGGCGAAGATGCGGGGGCGGTTCTGGTAGGCGATGCGCAGGGCGTCGCGGAAGCCGCGGGTGATGACGAGCAGCGTGCGCTCGCCCTTGCGTTCCAGCAGCGCGTTGGTGGCGACCGTGGTGCCCATGCGGACGGCGTCGACCTGGTCGCCGGAGCCGTCGAGCAGCTCACGCACGCCTGCCACCGCGGCGTCGGCGTACCGCGCGGGGTTGTCGGAGAGCAGTTTGTGGGTGAGCAGCCGACCGTCCGGGCGCCGCGCGACGACGTCGGTGAACGTACCGCCGCGGTCGACCCAGAACTGCCAGCCTGTCACGTCACTTCTCCGCATCCGCGCCGGTCACAGCGCCCGGAGGCCGTTGATCACGTCGCGCAGAATACTCTCGTCCACCAGCTCGGCCGGGGGGACCGGGCGGTTGACATGGACGAGTTCCCCGTCGACGAGGTCGCCGACGAGGACCCGGACCACTCCGACGGGCAGATCGAGTCCGGAAGCCAGTTCGGCGACCGACTGCGGGGTGTCACGGCACAGCTCGACGATGTCCACGTGCTCCGGGGACAGCGTCCGGTCGTCCTCCGGGTCGTCCGCGTGGGCCTCCGTGACGACCACCGCGATCAGATCGAGGCGGTGCTGGGCCGCACTGGTGGTGCGGCCCCGCGTCATGGCGTACGGACGGACGACCGGTCCGGCCTCGTCGTCGAACCAGTGACTTCTTCCCTGACCGTCTCCGCTCATGTCATCCCACTACCCGCCCGAGGGCAGATCGGTGCGTGGAGCGGACCCCAGATGTACGCCGACCCGCTTGACCAGGAGTGTCATCTCGTATGCGACCTGGCCGACGTCGGAGTCGGCGTCGGAGAGGACGGCCAGACAGCTGCCGTCACCGGCGGCGGTGACGAACAGGAAGGCGTCGTCGAGCTCGACGACGGTCTGCCGGACGCTGCCCGCCTCGAAGTGCCGGCCCACGCCCTTGGCAAGGCTGTGGAAGCCGGAGGCCACGGCCGCCAGGTGCTCGCCGTCCTCTCTGGTGAGGTCCTTGGAGACGCCGGTGGCCAGGCCGTCGCCGGAGAGCACCACGGCCTTGCGGATACTGGCCACCCGGTCCACCAGGTCGTCCAGGAGCCAGTTCAGCTCGACCTTGTTCGTCGCCGTGTGGCCGGTCGCCTTCGGATCGGTCATCGACCGTCCCCCTTAGTCGTTCCTTGTGCTGTGCCGTCCCGGGACCCGTCGCCCGCGGTGTTCTCCGCCCGGCCGCGCTGCCAGCCGCGCTGGAGCGAGGCCATGCGGCTGCGGACCTCGTCGGCGTCGCGCTCGACGGGATCGGGCTCGTGCCCGGCGGGTCGGGCGGGGTCCTGTCGCAGCTGTGGGGCCAGGTTGGCCTGCCGTACCCGCCGGGGCAGCGGCCGGCTGCCGGATGCGGCCTCCGGGGGTGTGCTGCCGAGGGACGGGACGGAGTCGTCGGTGCCGCTGCCGGAGGTAATCGCGGAGCGGCGGGTGCGCCGGGGCAGGGCGGGGGGTCCGGAGGGTTCGTCCGGGCCGCCGGCCGGGGGCGCCGTGCCTTCCTCGACGCGGTCGGCCGGGCCGCCGGTGCGCTGCGGAGACGGCTCGGTGCGGCGGCGGGAGGGCAGCGGGGCCAGTCCGCCCGGTTCGGTCCGGCCCGCGTCCGCCGGGTCCCGGTCGTCCGGTTCGGCGCGGCGGGAGCGCTGCTCGGTGACGGGCCTGCCGTGCGAGCTGACCAGCTTGGGCGTACTCCGTCGGGGCAGCGGCACGGGGCCGCTGGAGCGCTCGTCGCGGAAGCCGTCCGCGGTGCCGGGGGCGGGCTGGTGCAGCTCGCTCACGACGGGCTCGGGGTCGTCGTCGGCGCGGGCGAGGGAGCGGCGGGGGCGGAACAGACCGCCGCGCTCGCTGTCCTCATCGGTGAGAGCGCCCGGGAAATCGTCCAGCGCGTCCAGGTCGACGGGTGCCTCCAGCTCGACCGGTCCGCCCAGGAGTGCGGTCGGCAGCCCGGGGCGCTGCGCCGACACCTGGGTGAGGGTGGTGCCGCGGCTCTCCCCGGGTTCGGTCTCCGAGGCGGTCCGAGGGCGGTCGAGGCGGAAGCCGACCCCGTTGGTGTCGGGGACGTCGTCGGTCAGCAGAACGTCGGGGATGAAGACGACGGCGGTGGTGCCTCCGTAGGGGGACGGCTGGAGGGAGACGCGGACGTTCTGGCGCTGGGCGAGGCGGCTGACCACGAACAGGCCGAGCCGGTCGGTGTCGGAGAGCTCGAACTCGGGGGTCTCGGCGAGCCGCAGGTTGGCGTCGAGGAGTGCCTCGGCCGCCATGCCGAGACCCCGGTCGTGGATCTCCAGGGTGAAGCCGTTGGCGACCCGCTCGCCGAGGACCTGGACGGCGGTGTGCGGCGGCGAGAACACCGTGGAGTTCTCCAGGAGTTCGGCCACGAGGTGGGTGAGGTCGGCGACGGCGGGGCCGGTGACGGCAACGCGGGGCAGCCGGCGGACCTCGATGCGCTCGTAGTCCTCGACCTCGGCCACGGCGGCACGCACCACGTCCATCAGCTGGACGGGGCGGCGCCACTGCCGCGAGGGGGCGGCGCCGGAGAGGATCACCAGACCCTCGGCGTGCCGGCGCATACGGGTGGTGAGGTGGTCGAGGCGGAAGAGGTCGGCGAGTTCGTCGGTGTCCTCGGTCCGGCGTTCCATGGTGTCGAGCAGGGTGAGCTGCTTGTGCAGCAGGACCTGGCTGCGGCGGGCGAGGTTGACGAAGACCTCGGAGACACCGGAGCGCAGTTCGGCCTGCTTGACGGCGGCCTCCACGGCGGCGCGCTGCAAGGTGTTGAGTGCCTGGCCGACCTCGCCGATCTCGTTCCTGTCGTACTCCAGGCGCGGGACCTCGGTCTCCACGTCGACCTGTTCGCCCACGGACAGCCGGCGCATCACGCTCGGCAGCCGGACTCCGGAGGCCTCGTGCGCCTCCTGGCGCAGCAGCCGCAGGTCTCGGATGAGGCTACGGCCGACCCGGACGGACACGACCAGCGAGAACATCACGGCGACCATGCCGAGGACACCGACAACGGCCGCCTGGACGATCACGGAGACGACGACGGGCCGGATGCGGTCCTGGTAGCGGTCACCGACCTGGTCGTCCAGGGTGCGCAGTTCGTCGAGCACATTGGCGGCGGCGGTGTCCCAGCTCTTGGCGCTGACCTCGTTCGGCACACCGGATCCGGCGTCGATCACGGACTGCTCCGCGGACCGCAGCGGGGCGGTCGTGGCGTTCTTCCAGAAGCGGTCGAAGCGGTCGCGTTCCGACGAGGGCAGTGCGGGCAGGCTGATGTCGTACAGGAGGGTGCGCTGGGCGACGAGGTCGGAGATCTCCCGGGTCTCGTCGCGGGAGATCTTCCCGACCACGAGGGCGGAGCCGAGCAGGGCGTCCTCGCGGGAGAGGAATTCGCGGGCGCGGGTGATGTTGATGAGGGCCCGGGCCTGCTTGTCCATCTCGACGTCGTCGAGCCCGCCGAGGGAGGCGAGCAGTGTGTAGCAGGGGTCGACCACGCGGTTGTAGAGGTCGAGGGCCTGGGCGCGGCTGACGGTGCCCTCTTCGACGCTGTGGCGCAGGGCGTCGATGCCCTCGAACGCGTCGAGCACGGCGGTGAGGCGTTCGGCGTCGTCGGCGCTCATGCCGTCGCGGGCGTCCTGCCTACCGGCGTTCTTCCGCAGTTCGGCGACAGCGGAGTCGGTGGCGGCGCGGGTGCGGTGCAGGGCGGCGAGTGCGTCGGCGGCGCGCGGGTCGGCGAGATAGACGAGGGTCTGCCGGCGTTCCTGCTGGAGGACGCGGGCGGTGTCCTCGGCGGGGTAGCCGATGTCCTCGACGATGTGCGACACCTGGAACAGCTGGGTGACCTCGCGCCCCGTGAGCACGGCCGCGAAGCCCCAGACGGCCGTCAGGGACACCAGCGGCACGAGAAGCAGCGCCACGATCTTCCGGCGGATCGACTTCCCGCGAAAGCGCATGGCCTCCCCCAGCTCGACCCCCGCCGGCCGGGGGTACACATGTACGTCAACAAACGGCGCGAGCCTACTACCGCCACATGGATAACTCGAAGACGCGTCCGGACGACGAACCTCCGCCTCAGGGCCGGGACATGGGGAACGGACAGGGAGAGATGTCCGGGCATTGCAGGAGATTGCCACCGCGATCGCGCCGACTTCGCGTGTGTGAGGGCGGGAACGACACGAAGGATCAGTTGGCCGGAAATTTTCACTGGTGGGGAATCTTCGGGCGAGTTCGTTCGTCCTTGTTGATGGGCGAGGGGTGCGAAATCGGCCACAGGAGCCGCATCTCACCTCCGGGCGGTGTAAAACAGCGCAAGCCGGGCAGCCACTGGGGAGCCGGGGTCATCGGACACCGGTGCGAGGGGGTCTGTCGGCGGTGGGGAGTGACACGTTGATGGGGACGGCTCAGCGGCGCTTGGCGCCCGAGGACGGCACGGCGGCACGCTCGACGGTGCGTCCGGGGCCGGCGGCGCCGGACGGCCGCCTTACGCCGCGCGGCGGCGACGAGGAGCTCTCCGGTGCGCGGGCGCGCACGCAACGGCAGGCGCAGTACCGGCCGTTGTGGGTGGAGGAGCCCGCCAAGCGGTACCGGATGCCGGATCCGGTGCGTACGTCGGCGGTGCGGGCGCTCATCATCATCGCCGTCACGCTGATCCAGGCCATGGTGGCGTTCTTCTGCACGATGACGGAGTCCTGGCTGGCGTTCCCGATGGTGATCAGCAGCGTGGCGAGCACGGTGGTGGCCACCTGGGGCGCGGTCGACGTCCTGGTGACCCGTCAGGTGTGGAACCAGCGCAACGGCGTGATCTCGGAGCCGAGCAGCACGGCACGCTCGCTCCGCCGCGAGCGGCGCGCGACCCGGCGGCAGCAGCGGGCCGCCGAGCGCGAACAGGAGCGGATACGACGGCGAGGCGGCAGCACCGGGCAGCTGTCCCACCCCTGAGGCCGGCACCGCCCTTGCGGACGGGGGCCAGGCCCAGGGCCTCTGGGACACTTCAGGCCGACGGCCTCTTGAACATGCGGGTCGCCGTGATCTCGCTGTGCCCGGCCTCCCCCGCCTGCGGCTGCTGCGGCAGCCCGGGCCGCAGGTGCTCCTCCACGCTGATGTACTTCAGCCCGGCCCTGAGGTCGGCGTCGTTCCGCAACCGGATGACCAGCGGGAACTCGGCCAGCGCGGTGGTGTCGAACAGTCCGGTCGTGTACAGCAGTTGCACGCCCAACGCGTCCGACACGGCCCGCTGGAGCTCCAGCAGATAGGTCGCGTTGGCCCGTCCGATGGGGTTGTCGAGGAACAGCGTCCCGGCGTGCCGGTGCTTGTCGCGCCCTCGGTCGTTGGACCTGAGCGCGGCCATGGTGCAGTACAGGGCGATGGCCGCGGTGAGCAGCTGCCCACCGGAGAACACGTCGCCCATCTGTCCCACCGGCACCCGCTCCGCGCGCAGCACGGCGTCCGGCTTGAGGATCTCGACGGCGACCCCCTTCGGCTGCAGGGCCGCCCCGACTCCCCTCAGCAGCAGGGACATTCCGTCCCGTCGCAGGTCGGAGTTCTTCTTGACGGCGGCCCGGGTCGCCTCGTCGACGACCTCGCCGAGCCGTTCGGTGAGCGTGGCCTGGTCGGGTTCCTCGAAGCGGATCCGGAGGAACTCCTGCCCGGACCACTCGCCGAGCCCCTCGGGCAGCCGGGACAGCCGCTGGGCGGACCGCAGGGTCGCGAGGGCCGACTCGACGAGCCCGCGCAGCCGGTCCACGATCGAATCGCGGTTGCGCTCCAGCTGGGCCAGCTCGTCGGTCAGCACCCGCAGTCGGGGCGCGAAGGCGTCCGCCCACTTCTGGGCGTGCTCGGGCAGTGCGGAGGCGGGCAGTTCACGGATCTGCTGCCGTGCGGGCGTCCGGACCGCTTCGTACCGTGTGGCGTTGGCGTGTCGTACGAGCACATCGCTCGCCTCGCGTACGGCGGACTCGGCGGCGGAGAGATCACCGGCGCAGCCGCGCAGCGACCGGCGGGCCTCGGCGGCGGACTGCCGGGCCTCCTCCAGGGTGCCGGGGTAGGGCTCGGGCTCCTCCTGCTCCTCCTCGGTCGTGTGTTCGCGCAGCAGGTCGCGGAGCATCGCGGCGATCTCGTCGAAACCGCCGGCCGCGTCCTCGGCCGCGCGGTGGGCGTCCAGCAGCTCGGCGTGTGCCTCGCGGGCCTGGGTCAGGGCCTCGGTGCGGGCGGCGAGTTCGGCGGTCGCGGTCCGCAGCAGGGCCTGCGCGTGTTCGGCGTCGCGCGGCTGGAGCTCCTCGGGCAGCTCGGTGTGTGCCTCGCCGTCCCCGGGGGCGTGCCGCTCGGCCTCGCCGCGCAGCCGGCCGAGTTGCTCGCTCGCGGTGGACATCCGGGTCTCCAGGAGCTGCACCAGCTCCTCCGCGCGGGCGGCGGCGGCCTGCCGGGAGGGTCCGTCGGAGCCGTCGGGCGACTGGAGCAGCTGCTCCGCGCGGGTGCGGACCTTGTTGGTCAGCCGTTCCAGCTCCGCGAGCGCGGCGCTCTCGTCGCTCTCCGAACGGGCCTGCTCGGCACGGAGGTCGGCGTCGACGCCGACCTTCTCGTACACCTGTGAGGCGGCCCGGTAGGCCTCGCGCAGGGCGGGCAGCGAGGACTTGGGGGCGTTGTCGTCGGCTTCCGGTACGTCGTCGGGGGCGCCGGCGATCTCGGCGCGCTCGGCGCGCAGCGCCCGGGCGGTGCGGCGGGCGTCGTCGGCGGCGCGCTGGGCGCCGCGCCGGTCCTCGTCGGCGGCGCGGGCACGCTCCAGGCAGGTCTGGGCGCGGGCCTCCGACTCGGCGGCCTCGTCGGCGAGTTCACGCAGCTTGACCTGCCAGCCGGCCCGCTCGCGCAGCCGGAACGCGAGGCCGGCGAGGGCGTCGGCGGCGCGCCGGGCCTTCTGTGCGGCCTCCTGCCGTTCGTCGCGCATCTGGGCGGTCTCGGCGGCCGTCTCCTCGGTCTCGGCCCGCACCGTCCGCGCCTCGGCCAGTTCGGCCTCGGACTCCTCGGCGAACGCGCGCGCCTCCCGCGCGGTCTGCGCCAGCTCCACGAGCCGCCCGGCCGGGCAGCCGGTGCGCCAGGAGGCGAGTCGCGCGGCCAGCTCCCGGTCCTTGCCGAGCCGGGCGGCGAGGTTGCGGATCTCCTCGTCCCGCTCGGTGGCCCGGGCGCGCAGCGCCTGCCGCTCCTCGTCGGCGGCGTGTTCGTCGTGCATGGCCGGGTTCGGCGGTACGAGGAACACGTCGCCCGGGGTGGCGTCGGCGGCCGGGGTCGGCGCGAGCAGCGCGGCGGCCGTGCCGACGGCGACGGCCGAGCGCGGCAGCAGGGCGGCCTCGCCGAGCGCCTCACGGGCCCGCGCGTGGGTGTCCGGGTCGGTGATGATGACGCCGTCGACGAGTTCGGGGCGGGCGGCGAGCACGCGCGCGTGGTCCGTCGGGTCGACGGCCTGGGCGAGATAGCGCCAGCCGGGCAGCGCCGGGATGCCGTGCTCGCCGAGGTACTCGACGGTGGCCAGTACGTCGGGGCCGGGCGGCAGCAGCCCGCCGTCGCCCAGGGCGCCGAGGATCCGGGAGTCGTCGGCGGCCGCGGTGCGCAGTTCGAACAGGTGCCGTTCGGCGGAGCCGACGGCGTCGTCGAGCAGCTCGCGCAACTCGTCGGCGAACCGGTCGAGTTCCTCGGCGCCGAGGGCGTCCTCCGTGCTCTCGCCCCGGGGCCGGGGGATGGTCGTACGCGAACCGGTGAGACCCAGCAGCTCGGTGAGCCGTTCCTCCGCCGCCAGGGCCTCCGCCAGGCGCTTCTCGGCGTCGTAGGTCCGCTCGGCGGCGGTCGCCGCGTCTGCCGCGCGGGCGGCCGTGAGTTCGGCGCGGGACTCGGCGGAGGCCGCCTCGCGCGCGTGCTCGGACGCCTTGCGGGAGGCCTCGCGCGCGGTGTCCCAGGCGGCCACGGCGGTCTTCTCCGCATCGCTGGCCGCGAGGGCGGCGCGGGCCGGGTCGGCGTCCCGGGCGCTGTCGTCGAGCCAGCCGGCGCGGACGGCCTCGGCGGTCTCCTGCTCGACCTCGCTGAGGCGCTGGCGCAGATGCCCGGCCTCGCTGCGGGCGCGCTGCGCCTCGGTGGCGGCGGAGGTCGAGTCCCGGTGGGCGGAGTCGCTGACCTCCAGGAGGGCTGCGGAGCGCTCCTCCCCCTCGTTGGCGAGGTGCTCCGCGCTCCCGGCGGCCGTGTGCAGGGCCCGTACGAGATCGACGGCGGCCTTGGCGCGGGCGGCGAGCGCGGGAGCCGCGTCCCGCTCGGCGTCCTGGATGGCGGCGGCCACGCGCGCGACGCGGTCGGCGGCGGCGCGGTGGCGCAGCACGGCTTCGGCGGCCTGCCAGGCCGCGTGCAGGGTGCGGGCGTCGGCCAGCTCGCGCTTCTGCCCGGCGGCGGATTTCTCACCGACGGCCAGTGCCAGCGAGGCGTGCCGGTAGGCGAGTTCGGCGGCGATCAGCGCGCTGCGCTCGCGGGCGCCCTCGGAGTGCGTGACGGCGTACGCGGCGGCCGTGACGCGCTGGGCGAGGTCGGCGGCGCGCACCCGCTCCTGCGCGCCCCGCGCGGACAACCGCCGCGCGAGCGCGCGGGTGCGCCGCTCTGCGCCGGCGTGGATGTCACGCGCGCGTGCCCGTGCCTCGGCCGCCTCGACGATCCGCCCCAGCAGATCCACCGACCCGGCGGTGAAGTCACGTTCGGCGATCAGCTCGGCACGCCGCCCCAGCTTGTTGCCGAAGCCGCCGACCAGGTCGGCGAGCCCGTCGGTGTCGCGGGTGTCGGTCACGGCCCGCAGCAGCAGGTCGGTGAAGTCGGAGTCCTTCTTGACCGCGAACAGACCTGCGGCCTCGCCCTCGTCGGCGTTCATCTCCCGCTGGTAGCGGAAGAGTTCGGGGTCCAGGCCGAGGTCGCCGAGGTGCTCGATCCAGCGGTCGTGGATCTCCTCCCAGTGCACCTCCAGATGCGGATACGCCTTGCCCGCCTCGGTGAGGGCGTCCCGGAAGCCCTTCATGGTGCGCCGCCGCCCCTGTGCCCCGGAGGCGCCCTCCACGGGCGGCCGTACGGCGGTGGACTCGGCGACCGGCAGATTGTCCAGGGAGAGCCCGGGCCCGGGGCGGAACGAGTACCAGGCCTCGGCGAACTTCCGCGGGTCGTTGGAGACCTGCCGTCCCCGCCACTCGCTCACCTTGCCCACGACCACGCACTCACCGGTGAGCGTGTGCTGCCACTCCAGGGCGACATGCCCGCAGTCGTCGGCGAGCAGGAACTTGCGCAGTACGCCCGAGCTGGCGCCGCCGAGGGTGTTGCGGTGACCCGGCAGCATCACCGAGAAGATCAGCTTGAGCAGCACCGACTTGCCGCCGCCGTTCTCCAGGAAGAGCACGCCGGCAGGCGCGGGGCGGCGCGGCGGACCGACCGGCTCCTCCTCGAAGAACTCCGCCTGGGTGGGGGCCGGGTCGGGCACGGGCAGGCCGACACCCCGCAGGTCCAGCACGGTGTCGGCGTAGCGCGCACCGGCGGGCCCGATGGAGTAGAGGCGGACCCGGGACAGCTCGTACATGGCGGACTCTCGTAAGTCTGGGGATATGTGCGGGGGTTCTGGACGGTCAGGAGTGGAACGGCAGTCCGGCGTCGGCGACCAGGTCGTCGCTGTCGTCGGCGGGCA
Organism: Streptomyces sp. NPDC058683; assembly: GCF_042716195.1. NCBI lineage: Bacteria > Bacillati > Actinomycetota > Actinomycetes > Kitasatosporales > Streptomycetaceae > Streptomyces > Streptomyces sp. NPDC058683. The sequence goes on along the minus strand of NZ_JBHXSK010000036.1, from coordinate 101,266 downwards.
GCAGGCTGGCCGTGCCGTCGGTGACCGGGACGACGCCGAGTTCCAGCAGTTCGGCCATGGCGGCGCTGCCGGCCATGTCCCGCACCTGGAGCTGGTAGCGGGCCGTCGTGCGGTAGGTGCCGCCCTGGTCGTCGCCGGTGCGCTGGAGGAACCCCGAGTCGGTGAGGAAGACGACCGCCTTGCCGATGATGCCGGTGGTGGATCCGGCCAGTCGGCGGGCGTCCTTGGTGGCGCCGGTCGCGCTGCGTCTGGCCCAGATCCGCCAGGCGGCCTCCAGGCCCGGCGCGTCGGTGGCCGGGTCGGTGTTCTCCCCCACCTCGTCGGCCTGCTCCTCCAGGCGGCGGCAGGCCTGCCGGACGAAGGCGTCGACACCGTTGACCGTGATCCGCCCGATGTAGCCGTCGTCGGCCAGGTCCTCGGGACGCGGGAACGCCAGCGCGGCGACGGCGAGATGCGCGAGCCCGTGCAGGAACCGGTCGCTGCCGTCCGCGGAGGTACGTCGCGCGTAGTCGCCCATGCGAACGGCGAACACCGAGTCCTCGGCGGCGGTCACGGCCATCCCGGCTCGGGGCGACACCTCCAGCACCACCAGCCCGAGCCCGGCGGCCACGGCATCCGCGAGTCGCGCGAACGCCGGGTCTTCCCGGTAGCGCCGCAGCAGCTCGGTGTACTCCTGATCACGCGCGGGCTGCAGCTTGGGCTGCAGCCCGAAGGCGACGAGCCGCGCGGCATCGGCGGCATCGGCCGGGGTGACGGCAGCATGCGCCGTCCCGGCAGACACCTCGGCCTCGACGTACTCGCTCACGACGGCAACTCCTCGATCTTCGCACCATAGGGGAGGGCAAGCGCCCCGAAAGGGGTGCGGGGCTGTGTTGAATGTGCGGCTACCACCGCGTGGGCGCGACCAGCCACAACGGCGCCGCACCCGGCACACGACATCACGCGGCCTCGGTCCGGTCCGCAGCCATCCCCACCGCATCCAGCAAGGCAGTCCCGACGATCAGATCGGCCCCGCCGAAGCCGGGGTCGTCCAGCTCCGTGCCGTCGTCCACCGCGAACAGCAACTTCCCCTCACCCTGCCGATAGGCGGTACCGACAGCCGGGCTGGCTGCGTGCACCGCCAGCAGGGCAACGAGGTAGGCCAGGTCCTCGCCCCCTACCCGCCGCGCCTCCACCAGCAGCCCCGACAACCGGCGAGGCGCGTCGGCCGGCAGGTCCAGCAACCGCATGGCGTCCGCCAGCTGCTCCTCGCTGAACCGGCTGTCGTCCGGCGTGGCGATGAGGTCCGGCTCCGGCATCTCCGCGCCCAGGTGCTCCCGCTCCACCGGCGGCGTCAGCAGTATGTCGACGAGGTCGCCCACCCGCACCGACACCGGCGTCCGCAGCCCGGTCCCGCGCGCGAAGAACGCCCCCGTGACCCGGCTCGCCTGCTCCAGCGGCAACGGCAGCAGCGGCGCGAGGAGGTGCCCGTACAGGTCCGTCCCCGACGTCGTCATGGGCGTCGCGAACGCCTGCCGGTCCTGCTCCGCGCGGAACAGCGGGCCGGCCTCCAGCAGACGCGACTGCAACTGCGTGTGGCGCCGGATGCAGTCCTTGACGATGTCTACGAGCTCGGCGGCGCGCCGCTTGTTCTCCGGCTCCTCGGTCTCGTCGCGGGCCTTGCGGATGTTGGTGAGGATCGCGTTCTCGTGCCGGTAGCGGTCGGCGACGTGGTCCAGGGCCTCGGCGATCATGTCGGGGACGGCGTTGAGCCAGTCCACCGCGCGGACATTGCGCCGGGTGGCGTCCAGGGCGCGGCGCAGGGTCTCCGAGTACTGCACGGTTCGGTAGCGGGCCTGCTCGGCGGCGAGCTGGGCGTCGGCGAGGCGACCGCGGTTGATCAGCACCTCCAGCTTGACCTCGGCCGCGATCTGGGCGCTGGTGACGTCCGTGTCGAGGGCGCCGACCAGGACGTTGACCGCCTCGTCGGTGGTCCGGAGGTACACCGTGCCGCCGGGGCCCGGCACCTCCTCGATCAGCTTGAAGTCGTAGTCCCGGCGGACGTAGGACCCGTCGGGCGCGAAGGTGCCGTACACCGCGCGGAAGCCGCGGTCGACGCTGCCGACGTTGATCAGGTTCTCCAGGACCCAGCGGGCCACCCGCTCGTGCTCGGCGACGGGGCGGTGCGGCGTCTGGGCGGAGATGCGCGGGATCAGCCGGGCGACGATCTGCTCGTGGTCGGCGCCGGTGTCGAAGTCCATGTTCAGGGTGACCAGGTCGATGGCGGAGAGCGCCACCTCGGCCATGCCGTACACCGAGTACTCGCCCGCGAGGTTCGCCTTGCGCGTGTCCAGGTCGTGCAGCGGCGCGGTGCAGGCGAGCGCGCGCAGCCGCCGCGCCAGCCCCTCGTCGGCGGCCGGGCCCGGTGCGGGGCGCGGCCCCGCGCTGAGCTGGGGCGGAACGCTGTCCGTCGTCGCAGGCGAAGTCACGGTGCACAGACTAGGTCCTTGGTCTGACAACGACCCAAACGACGCGGGTGGCTCCGCCGGTGGGGCCGGGGTGACCTCAGGCCGGTTCTTCAGGTGCGGGCCGGTGGAGGTTGATCGCGCCCGCGCGGCGGAGCCGCAAATTGACACAGCCCCGCGCCCCTAGGGGGCGCTGTCCTCGCCGACCCTGCGGCGGTAGACCTCCACCACTCGCTCCAGTGAATCAGTGAGGTACGTCTCCAGCAGCCGTTCCGCCCCGCGCCTGTCGCCGCCCTGCAGCGACTGCAGGAGCTCCTGGTTCCGGGCCAGGTACGGCTCGTGCAGGGCGTGCGGGTCGTCGACGATGTGGAACGCGAGGCGGAGTTCGGCGAAGACGCTGCGCATCAGTTCGTCGGTGCGTTCGCTGCCGGCCAGGGCGACCAGCTCCCGGTGGAAGTGGATATTGGCCGTACCCACTGCTTTCCAGTCATTTCCGGCCGCCGCCTGCCGGCCTTCCGTGACCGCCGCCGACAGTGCGTCCAGGGCGTACGGGGGCTCGCCGAGGCCGCGTACGACGGCGCATTCGACCAGGGACCGGGTGCGGTAGATGTCCTCGACGTCCTCGACGGTCAGGACCCGGACGAAGACGCCCCGGTTGAGTTCGTGGACCAGCAGGCGTTCGTGGGTGAGCAGCCGGAACGCCTCGCGCAGGGTGTTGCGGGAGACGCCCAGCGCACCGCCGATGCCGTCCTCCGACAGGCGGGTGCCTGGCGGGAAGTACCCGTCGGCGATCCGGCTCCTGAGGATGTCCGAGACCCGTTCGGCGGTGCTGGTGCGCCCGAGGAGGGAACGGTCGTCGGCCAGTCCCGTCAGCTGCTCTGCCATGCCCGGAATTCAACCGCAGACACAGGAACGAAACAACATGGGTATTGAAGGATCGTTGAACGATCCTCTACGGTGCTCAGCACGCTCACCCTGGCACGGCACGGCACCGCACCGCTCAGTCCCCGCACCCTCCGTCCCCCCTTCATGCTTCTGCGAGGTGCCCATGAGCACGACTCCTCCACCGCAGGCCCTGACCTCCGACGCGCACCCGGGCAAGGGTGAACGCACCGTCGAGGACGGCGCGTTCGGCTGGCTGCGCGCCCTCGGTCCGCGCGGCCGGCACGCGTTCGCCGGTGCTTTCGGTGGATACGCGCTGGATTCCTACGACTACTTCACCCTGCCGCTGAGCATGGTCGCGCTCGCGGCGTACTTCGGCCTGGACAGCGGCCAGACCGGCCTGTTCACCACCGTCACGCTGGTGGTCTCCGCGGTCGGCGGCGCCGCCGCGGGCGTGGTCGCGGACCGGGTCGGCCGGGTCCGCGCCCTGATGATCACGGTCCTCACCTACGCCGTCTTCACGGTGGCCTGCGGCTTCGCACCCAACTACGAGACGCTGCTGGTGTTCCGCGCCCTCCAGGGCCTCGGCTTCGGCGGCGAGTGGGCGGTCGGCGCGATCCTGGTCGCCGAGTACACGAGCGCCCGGCACCGCGGCCGCACGCTCGGCGCGATCCAGAGCTCCTGGGCCGTCGGCTGGGCACTCGCCGTGATCGTCTACACGCTGGTCTTCTCGTACGTCGGCGACGACCTGGCCTGGCGGGTCATGTTCTGGACCGGCGCCCTGCCCGCGCTGCTCGTGGTGTGGCTGCGCCGCCGGGTGCACGACGCTCCGCAGGCGGTCGCGGTACGTGAACAGAGCCCGGGGCGCGGCTCGTTCGCCGCGATCTTCCGTCCGGGTACGGCCGAAGCGCCGGGTCTGCTGCGCACCACGGTCTTCGCGGGCCTGCTCTCCACGGGTGTCCAGGGCGGCTACTACACGCTGGCCACCTGGATCCCCACGTATCTGAAGTCCGAGCGCGGACTGTCGGTCGTCGGCACCGGCGGTTATCTGACCTTCCTGATCTCGGGGGCCTTCCTCGGGTATCTGACCGGCGGTTATCTCACCGACCGGCTGGGCCGGCGCCGCAACATCTGGCTGTTCGCGCTGCTGTCGGCGGTCTGTGTGCTGGCGTACGCGAACATCCCGGACGGCGCCAACACCACGCTCCTGGTGCTCGGTTTCCCCCTCGGCTTCTGCATGTCGGCGATCTTCAGCGGCTTCGGTTCGTATCTGAGCGAGCTGTATCCGACGGCGGTGCGCGGCACCGGGCAGGGCTTCACGTACAACGCGGGCCGCGCGGTGGGCGCGGTCTTCCCGACCCTGGTGGGCTTCCTGGCCGACAGCTGGGGCGTGGGCGGCGCGCTGGTCTTCGGCGCGGCCGGGTACGGGCTCGCCGCCCTGGCCCTGTTCGGGCTGCCGGAGACGCGCGGGAAGGAACTGGCGTGAACCGTACCGAAGACCGCCCTGTCGCCCTGACCGACGAGCACGCGCACGCGTGGAGCCCGAAAACCGCCCGGGCCCGCTTCCGGGAGGGCCTCACGGGCGCCACGGCCGGGGTCGCGGCCGGCCACACCCAGGCCAACCTGGTCTCGGTGCCCGCCGACTGGGCGTACGAGATGCTGCTGTTCTGCCAGCGCAACCCCAAGCCCTGCCCGGTGCTCGACGTCACCGACGCCGGCGCCACGGACACCGTGCTCGCGGACGGCGCGGACCTGCGCACCGACCTGCCGCGCTACCGGGTCTGGCGGGACGGGGAGTTGGTGGACGAGCCGACGGACGCGAGAGACTACTGGCGGGACGATCTGGTGTCGTTCCTGCTCGGGTGCAGCTTCACCTTCGAGTGGGCGCTGGCCGAGGCGGGTGTGCCCATCCGCCATGTCGAGCAGGGCCGGAACGTGCCGATGTACGTGACCAGCCGCCCGTGCCGTCCGGCGGGGCGGCTGAGCGGACCGCTGGTGGTCTCGATGCGCCCGGTCCCGCCGGAGCGTCTGTCGGCCGCGATCCAGGAGAGCAGTCGGCTCCCGGCGGTGCACGGCGGCCCCGTGCACTGCGGCGATCCCTCGGCGCTCGGCATCGCCGATCTCGGCCGCCCCGACTTCGGCGACCCGGTGGACGCCGGCCCCGACGACATCCCGGTGTTCTGGGCCTGCGGGGTGACCCCGCAGGCGGTGGTGACGGCCTCCCGGCCTCCGTTCGCCATCACGCACGCACCGGGCCAGATGTTCATCACCGACGCCCGCGACGAGCAGTACCGCGTCGCCTGACACGAGAGACACCGGATCCATGACCTCGATCGACCTGAACGCCGACCTCGGCGAGGGCTTCGGCCGCTGGCGGCTCACCGATGACGAGCAGTTGCTGTCCGTCGTCACCAGCGCCAACGTGGCCTGCGGCTTCCACGCGGGGGACGCGGCCACCATGCGGCGGGTGTGCGAGCTGGCGGCCGGGCGCAGGGTGACGATCGGCGCCCAGGTGTCCTACCGGGACCTGGCGGGGTTCGGACGGCGCGCGATGGACGTGCCGTCCGGCGAACTGGCGGCCGAAGTGGCCTACCAGATCGGTGCCCTTGAGGTCTTCGCTCGCGCGGCGGGCGCGCGTGTGGCGTACGTGAAGCCGCACGGCGCGCTCTACAACCGGGTCGTGCACGACGAGGAGCAGGCCGCCGCGGTGGTCGACGGCGTGCTCCTCGCGGACGCCTCGCTGCCCGTCCTCGGGCTGCCCGGTTCACGGCTGCTGGAGCTGGCCCGGAAGGCGGGGCTGCCGGCCGTCACGGAGGCGTTCGCGGACCGCGCGTACACTGACGAAGGCACGCTCGTCCCGCGCGGGCGTGAGGGTGCGGTGGTGAGCGATCCGGAGGCGGTCGTGGCGCGCTCGGTGGAGCTGGCGCGCTCCGGCGCGGTCACCGCACACTCCGGCGCGCGCATCGCCGTGCGCGCCCGCTCACTCTGCCTGCACGGCGACACCCCGGGCGCCGTGGAGCTGGCGCGCAGGGTGCGCACGCGGCTCACGGAGGCGGGCGTGACCGTAGCGGCCTTCGCATGAGCACCGACATGAACGCGAGCATGAACACAAGCACGAGCACGAGCACGCGCACGAACACGCGCACGAACACGCGCACACGCACGGACACAAGCCCCACCATGAACACGAGCCCGGAGACCGAGGCCGCCGCGCCCATGACCACCCATCTCGTCGGTGACGACGCCCTCCTGGTCGAGGTCGGCTCCGGCGCGGCGGCCCAGGCCCTGCACGCCGAGTTGTCGCGGCGGCGCGCGGAGGGCTCGCTGAGGGTCCGCGAGATCGTGCCGGCCGCCCGCACGGTCCTGCTCGACGGTCTCGACGACCCGGCCCGCTGGGCCGCCGAACTGGCCGCCGCGGAGATCCCGCCCACTCCGCCACGCGCGCGTGCGGCGATCGAGCTGCCCGTGCGCTACGACGGCCCGGACCTGGCCGAGGTCGCCGCACACTGGGGGGTGCCCGAGCGGGAGGTGGCCCGCATCCACGCGGGAACCGAGTTCACGGTCGCCTTCTGCGGTTTCGCGCCCGGCTTCGGCTACCTCACCGGACTGCCCGCCCGCTACGACGTGCCGCGCCGCGCCACTCCGCGCACGGCGGTGCCCGCGGGCGCGGTGGCACTGGCCGGGCCGTACACGGGCGTGTACCCGCGCTCCTCGCCGGGCGGCTGGCAGTTGATCGGGACGACGGAGGCGGTGCTGTGGGACCACGCGCGGGTGCCGGCCGCGCTGCTGACGCCGGGTGCGCGCGTGCGGTTCGTGCCGGTGGGGGGCGTATGACCGACCGTGCGCTCGTCGTCGTACGGGCCGGGGCGCTGACCACCGTGCAGGACCGCGGACGTCCGGGGTTCGCGCATCTCGGGGTACCCCGCTCGGGGGCGCTGGACGCGCCCGCCGCGGAGCTCGTCAACCGGCTGGTCGGCAACTCCCCCGATGCGGCCGTCCTGGAGACGACCCTCAACGGGTGTGCCGTGCGGCCGCGTTCGACGGTGGTGGTCGCGGTCGGGGGTGCGCCGGGTCCGGTCGCGGTGGGCGGGCGCCCGGCCGCGTGGGGCGCGCCCGTGGTGGTTCCGGCCGGGGAGCTGCTGGAAGTGGGAGCGGCCCGGTCCGGCGTACGGAGTTATGTGGCCGTCTGCGGTGGGATCGCCGTCGAGCCGGTGCTGGGCAGCCGGGCCACGGATCTGCTCTCCGGGCTCGGGCCGGCCCCGCTGGCGGACGGCACGGTGCTGCCACTGGGCACTCCGGTGGGCCCGCACGCGCGCGTGGACGTCGTACCGCAGCCGTCCCCGCCCACGGAGCTCGTGCTGCGGGTGACGCTCGGCCCGCGCGCCGGCTGGTTCACGCCCGCGGCCGTCCGGGCGTTCACCTCGCGCGCGTACCGCGTGTCGTCGGCGAGCAACCGCATCGGGCTGCGCACGGAAGGGCCCGCCCTGGAGCGGGCCCGTCCCGGTGAACTCCCCAGCGAGGGCATGGTCCTCGGCGCCGTCCAGGTGCCGCCGGACGGGTGTCCGGTGGTGTTCCTGGCCGACCATCCGACCACCGGCGGCTATCCGGTGATCGCGGTGGTCCGCGCCGCCGACCTCCCGGCGGCGGCCCAGGCGGTCCCGGGCATCCCGGTCCGCTTCGTGGCCGTACGCCGTCGCTGAACCGCCGTGCCGGCCTCGTCCGGCACCGCCGCGCCACCTCCGGCGCCGTCGTCCGCGCGTGACGTCATCGTCCTCACGCGGCGTCGGCGGGCCGCTCCGGCGACTGGAGGGCGGCCAGCGCGGCGGAGACGGCGGCCGACGCGCTCAGGTCCAGGCGGGCGCTGGTGCCCTTCCGGCGGTGCCGCATCTCGTCGATGGCCAGCCGCATCAGCTGGGGCAACAGGTCACGGCAGCGCCTGATCACCCATGCGGTGCCGGCGGTGGCCAGCCAGAACAGGCTCGCCTTCTTGGTCGGCGGCGGGAACTCGGGCTCGGAGGACGGCGCCGTACCCGTCGCCATACCCAGCGGCGCGAGCAGGGCGTGGAAGCGGACGGCGAGCTGCCGGTGCCCACGCTCCCCCGGGTGCAGCCGGTCCGCGCTCCACATCTCGCGGTCGGTGAGCCAGGCACCCTCCGCCGCGTGCAGATGGACGGCCCCGTACCGCTCGGACAGGGCGTGCACCACCATGTTGACCGCACGCCCCCGGCGGGCCAGCGGGCGGGACAGGGCGCCCGGGAGCCCCCACATCGAGCCGGGGTCGGGCAGGCACGCAGTGAGCAGGGTCGCGCCCTGCGCGGTCAGGGACGCGTAGACCTTGTCGAGCCGTTCGGCCACCGCGTGGATGTCGAACGTGCAGCGCAGGGTGTCGTTGACACCGATGACGACGGCGACGATGTCGGGGCGCAGGTCCAGTGCGGCCGGGGTCTGGCGTTCCAGCACGTCCCGGGTCTGCGCCCCGCTGACCGCGAGGTTGGTGAAGTCCACGTCCTTCGCGGCGAGTCCGCCGGCCAGCAGCGCGGCCCAGCCGCGCCACCCGTCGCCGGCGGGGTCGCCCACGCCCTCGGTCAGCGAGTCCCCCAGCGCCACGAACCGAACTGCTCTCATGCCACGCCCTCCGGCACGACACGACGGATCGGTTCCGTCGTTCCGTTCTCGTCGCGACGGCACAGCACCGGCGCGTCGTGCGCGGCGAGGAAGGCCTCCACGGCCGTTCCCCAGCCGAAGCACTCCGCCCGCGCGCGTGCCGCGTCCCTGCGCTCGGGACCGGGCCGCTCCAGGAGCATCTCCACGGCGTCGGCGAAGGCCTCGCCGCGGTCGGCGGCGGTGGCCCCCGCGGAGCCGATCACCTCGGGCAGCGCGGAGGATGCGCTGGCGACCACGGGCGTCCCGCAGGCCATGGCCTCCAGGGCGGCGAGCCCGAAGGTCTCGGCGGGGCCGGGCGCCATGGCCACGTCGGCGGACGCCTGCAGCGCGCCCAGGGTGTCCCGGTCGGAGACGTGCCCCAGGAAGGTCACCGGCAGCCTGCGCTCCCGCGCGCGCTGTTCCAGCCGCGCCCGCAGCGGCCCGTCGCCGGCGACGACCAGGATCACCCGGCGGCCGCGCCGGACCAGCGCCTCCACGGCGTCGAGGGCGGTGCCGGGCCGCTTCTCCACGGACAGCCGCGAGCACATGACAAGCAGTGCCTCGTCCTCGCCGGCGTACCGCGCCCGCAGGTCGAGGTCGCGCATCGAGGGGTGGCGGCCCGTCAGGTCGACGCCCAGGGGGGCGCGTACGACGTTGCGCGCGCCGATGCGGATGAACTCGCGCTCGGCGAACTCGGTGGTGCACACCACGCGCGCGTAGGTGTGCGCCGTACGGATGTTGAGGGCGTCGGCGGTGCGCCGGGACATGTTCTCCGACATGCCCCAGGTGCGCAGGACACCGTCGGCGGTCTCGTGGGAGACCATCACGGCGGGTATCCGGGCGCGCCGGGCCCAGCGGCCGGTCCAGCGCAGGGTGGTGCGGTCCGACACCTCCAGGCGGTCCGGGGCGAGGTGCTCCAGGAGGGTCTGCACACGTGTCTTGTCGACGAGGACGCGGTAGCCGCCGGTGCCGGGCAGCACCGGGCCGGGCAGGGTGATGACCCGGCCCTGCTCCTCGACCCGGTCCGAGTAGCGCTCGCCGGGCACGATCAGGACCGATTCGTGGCCGGCGGCCACGAAGCCCTTCCCGAGTTCGCGCAGGGCGGTGCGCAGGCCGCCGGAGGAGGGCGCGACGAAGTTGGCCAGCCGGACGATGCGCAGGGGTGCTGACGACGAGACGCTCATGCCGCCACCACCGGCCGGCGTGCCGCGAGCACGTCCTCGTAGTGCTGGATCAGCTGGTCGCCGACCGCGGCCCAGGTGCGGCCCTCGACGGTCGCGCGGGCGGCGGCGCCGAAGCCGGCCCGCATCGCGGGGTCGGCCACCAGGGAGGCCACGGCCTCGCGGACGGCGCCCGCGTCGCGCGGCGGGACCAGGAACCCGGTGCGGCCGTGGTCGACCAGGTCGATCGGACCGCCGGCGGCGGGCGCGACGACCGGGACACCGCTGGCCATGGCCTCCTGGACGGTCTGGCAGAACGTCTCGAAGGGGCCGGTGTGGGCGAAGACGTCGAACGAGGCGAAGATCCGGGCGAGGTCGGTGCCGGTGCGGCGGCCGAGGAAGACCGCGCCGGGCAGCGCCTCGGCGAGGTGGGCCTGGCTCGGCCCGTCGCCCACGATCACGACCTTGACGCCTTCCAGGCCGCAGACCCCGGCGAGGAGTTCGACCTGCTTCTCGGGGGCGAGGCGGCCGACGTAGCCGACGATGACCTCGCCGTTCGGGGCGATCTCGCGGCGCAGTGCCTCGTCGCGGAACTCGGGACGGAAGCGGACGGTGTCCACGCCACGCTGCCACAGCTGGATCCGGGGAACCCCGTGCGACTCCAGGTCGCTGATCGATGCGGTGGACGGAGCGAGGGTGCGGTCGGCGGCGCCATGGACGGACCGTATCCGCCGCCAGGCGGCCGCCTCGCCGGCGCCCACGTAGGTCCGGGCATATCCGGCCAGGTCGGTCTGGTAGACGGCGACGGCGGGGATACCGAGCCGGGCGGCGGCGGCCATGCCGCGGACGCCGAGGATGAAGGGGCTGGCCAGGTGGACGACGTCCGTGCGGTGCTCGATCAGTGCGGCGGCGAGCTTGCGGCTGGGGAGAGCCACGCGGACCTGGGGATAGCCCGGGAGCGGAAGGGAGGGGACGTGGACGACAGGGCACGGCGCGGCGGCCGCGGCGAGCCTGTTTCCGGGGGCGGGAGCCGGAGCGACGACGAGGGGAGCGTGACCGCGGTCGACGAGGTGTCGGGCGGTCTGGAGCGCGCAGTGGGCCACGCCGTTCACATCGGGGGGAAAGGATTCGGTCACGATGACGACACGCATACCCGTGTTGTCGCCGCGCTGGACGTGGCCGCGTCAAAGTGGATCTTTCCGAATGTTAAACGTCCCATGAGCGTTGCCCTGCACACCCGAGCGGGCCAGCCGGCGTCCATATCCGGCTGGTCTGCCGGTCACCGGTTGTTCACTCAGCGGGCAGACTTCCGCGAATGGAACGTATGCGGGATCCCCCGTGGTTCCCGAGTTGACGCCGTGGTCCCCCGTGGCGATGTCTCACACGGCGGGGGTGTCCGGTCCGATACGGCTGCGGACGGCGGTCTGGACCTCGTCCTCCTCGGCGGGGTCGGCGGCGAGCCGGCGGAGTTGTTCGACGACCCGGGCGTCACCGGTCTCGGCGTGCCGGGCGGCGATCTCGCGGGTGGTCTCCTCGCAGTCCCACAGGCATTCGACGGCGAAGCCGGTGGCGAAGGAGGGATCGGTGGCGGCCAGGGCGCGGGCGGCGCGGCCGCGGAGATGGGACGAGGCGGTCTCGCGGTAGACGTGCCGCAGGACGGGCGCGGCGCAGGCGATGCCGAGGCGTCCGGTGCCGTCGACGAGGGTCCACAGGGTCGGTGCGTCGGGGCCTTCGCCGCGTACGGCTTCCCGCAGGGCGGCGAGGACCAGTTCGCTGTCCTGGGCGCCGCCCCGGCAGGCGAGCATCCGTCCGGCGGCGGCGCCTAGGGCGTCGGGCCGGCGGGCCCAGCCGCGGGCGCGGTCGACGGCGGCGATACTGCGCATGCGTTCGAAGGCGTCGACCGCGGCCTCCACGACGGCGGCGGTGCCGTCGATCACCGCGACCTCGATCAGGCTCAGCGCGTCGGGGTCGTTGCTGTCGGCGAGGTAGCGCAACGCGGTGCAGCGGGCCCCGTCGGTGCCGTCCTTGGCCGCCTGGACGATCTCCGGCCGGTCCTCGGGCCCGGCCACGGCGACCAGGCAGCGGGCGGCCGGCACATGGAGGGCCGCACCCCGCTCGACGCCCTGCTGGGCCCACTCGAAGACCGCACGCACGCTCCACCCCGGACGGGGCCCGGTAGGTCGCATCTGGCGCTGCCAGCGGTCGAAACAGCCGGTTTCCTGTGCGGCACGCACGCGCGTGGCGATCGATTCGCGGGGATCATCGGCCCACAGCCGCCAGGGCCGTGGTTCGAAGGCGTCCCGTACGGCGGCGGCCAGCTCGGCCTCGCCCTCGGCGTCCGTGGTGAAGCGCGCGAGCACCGGGGCGGCGAGGGCGCACAGGCCGGCGTCGTCGTCGCGCAGCGCCAGCTCGTCCAGGGCCCAGGCCCAGTTGGTGCCGATGGCGGCGTACCTGCGCAGCAGTTCGAGCGCGTCCCGCCTGCCGTAGGAGGCGAGGTGCCCGAGCACGGCCAGCGCGAGGCCGGTGCGGGACTCCTCGGAGTCGAGGACGTCGTCGGGGTCGAAGAGATGCGCCTCGATGGCGTCCAGCTCGCCGTTCAGGTCGAGATAGAGGCGGGCGTAGTAGAGGGAGCGGTTCTCCACCTGCCAGTCGTGGCGGGGGTCGCGGAGCACGCAGTGGTTCAGTGCCGCGAGCGCTTCGGCGCGCGGGGCGGTGAGCGCGTGCAGCGTGCCGTCGCCACGGCCCCGCTGGAGCAGGCCGAGCAGCGTACCGCTGGGCGCTATGACCGGATCGAACATGGGAAACAGCCTCACATCAAGCGTCGACGCAACCGGAGAACACGCACTACCTGGCCGCGTGACACAACGTCGGAGCGCCCGCCGTCTCTTGCTTGCTGTAGACCATTTCTCTCTGCCTCTCGTCAGTGGCCCATGCGGGCCGATCACGGCCCGCGCGGTGCGGCAACACCTGCCCAGCCATCGCGTCCGTGAATCACGACGTCATGATGACTCGGCACTTCGACCTGCCGCGACCGAAATTTCGGCGGCCCTGTACCGCCTCCCCCGTTTTGTGTGTTTTCGCTGGTCGGAAGGGATGGTTCAGTGGATGCCGAACAATTCGAGAAGTTCCGCCTTGCCGAACATCCGCGCGGTGTCGACGGCCGACGGAGTGCCCGCCGCGGGATCCGCGCCGGCCTCCACGAGCGCCTTGATGACCTCTGTCTCGCCCTTGAAGACCGCTCCGGCGAGCGGGGTCTGACCTCTGTCGTTGATCCGGTCCGCCTCGGCACCCCGGGCGAGCAGCTCGCGCACCGCGTCGGCGTGTCCGTGGTAGGCCGCGAGCATCACGAGGGAGTCACCGCGGTCGTTGGTGAGGTTGGCCGGAACGCCCGCGTCGAGGTACGCCACGAGCGCATCGGTCCGCCCCTGCCGGGCCAGATCGAAGATCTTGGTCGCCAGCTCCACGACCTCGGGGTCGGGGGCTTCGCTCATCGAACGGACCGCCTCTCCTGTGTACTGCGGGGACTTCCGGGGACGGGGGGAGCGTACGGCAACGGGCGGGCCGCGCGGCCGTACGAGTGAATCGCCAGCGTACTGGCTTCAGGGTGCACATGACCGGAACTGTCCGAGGTAAAGATCCCCGCAGTTCCGCCGGACGGTCACCCGGACCCCACCGGACACCGCCCGACCTGGTCGGCAACGGTCAAGAACGATCCGCCGATCGAGTGAAATCAACCGAAATTCACTCATTTGCACCTTTAATAGTATGGATACCTGCTGTGATGCTGGAAGAACTCATGGTGACTGTCCCCCCTCGACACCAGGAGATCTCAAATGATCCTCTCCATCTCAGGCGTCATCGTGCTCGGCATCATCGTCTTCCTCTTCTTCCGCAAGGACGGACTGAAGCCGTCGCACGCCACGGTCTCGGCGCTCTTCGGCTTCTATCTCGCCAGCACGGCCATCGCACCGAGCATCAAGGCCGGCGGCGAGAGCCTCGCGAGCCTGCTCGGCGGCATCAAGTTCTGACGCCCCTCCCGTCCCTACGCACCTCGAGGAGACAGCAGTGGCCCGGCGCCCTCTCCCCCGCATTCTGAGCAACGGCACCGCGCAGCTCGCCCGGAGCCGGGAGCTGGCCCGGACGGCTGCCGACAGCGCCACCGACGTCCTCCATCCGCTCATCACCGTCACGCGCGGACTGCGCCGGCTGGCCTCGGCCGGGCGGCACAGGTGGACGGAGACACCGAAGGACAAGCGTGGGTCGCTGCTGTTCCTGGTGGCCTCGGTCGTCCTGGTCGTGGCCCTGGTGCCGTACGGACCCCTGCTCGCCGTCATCACCCTGATGGCGGCGAGCGCCTGGCACGGCCGCGACGGCACCCCGCCCCCGCCGGAGGGCCCCGACGAGTCGCAGACCCAGCGGCTCCAGTCCCTGTACGAGGCCCTGGTGCCGTACTTCTCGGCCGCCGAGGACCCGGCGCCGCTGTACGCGCACGGCGGGGAGTGGGAGAAGGCCTTCCTCACCCACGAGTTCGACGACGCCGGCCGCGTCAGCCAGCTCATGATCCGCTACCCCGCGTACTTCCCGGACGGCGAGCCCGAGGCCCGCGCCCGAATCGAGTACCTGCTCACCGCGAAGTCCGGGCGCGGCCGCGAGTACCACTTCGCCTGGGACGAGGAGGGCAACCGGCTCACGGTGACGGTCCTCGCTCCGCTGCCCACCGACATCGCCGCCCAGCGCTTCGTCACCGCGCCGGGCGAGACGGTCCTGGGCTTCACCGACCCCACCGAGGTCCAGCGCACGCTCCCGCTCGCCTACGGCGAGGAGCAGCGGGACGTCCCGCCGGTCGTCTGGCGCACCGGCGCCCGCTCCACCGAACCCCATCTGCTGGTCATGGGCCGCCCCGGCAGCGGCACCTCGACCCTGCTGCGCTCCGTCGCGCTGCAGGCCCTCCAGTACGGCGACCTGCTCATCCTCGAGGGCGGCGGCACCGGCGAGTACGCGTGCCTCTCCGGCCGGGACGGGGTCCTCGCCGTGGAGTGCGGTCTCGCCGGGGCGCTGGCCGGCCTCGAATGGGCCGCGCACGAGACGGAACGGCGGCTCGTCGCCCTCAACCGTGCACGGCAGGCCGGCCATCCGCCGCCGGACGACTGCCGGCGCCCGCTGTGGATCCTGCTGGACCGTCCCGGCTCCTTCGTCCATCTGGCCTCGGCGAACGGCCACAAGGACCCGGGGACCCTCCTCCAGACCCCCCTCCGGCACGGCCGCGCGGCGAACGTCACCGTGGTGGTCGCCGAGCACCTCGACAGCACGGATGCGGTGAGCGAGGCGCTACGGCGGCACACGCGCGCGCGTGTCGTGCTCGGGCCGGCGCTGCCGGACGAGCTGGAGGCGGCACTGGGGGCGCCGCCGCACACGACGCCGTTGGCGCACATGCCGCCCGGCCGGGGCTATGCCCGGCTGGGCGACGGCCCGGTGCTGCGGCTCCAGGTGCCGGCCACGCCGGACCCGTACGACGACGCGACGAGCGACGCGGACCGGCAGGCGGTACTGGAGCTGCTGCCGCCACGGAGCGAGCCGACGGAGCAGCCGGTGCCGATGGAGGCGGCGGTCGCCGAGGGCTGAGGCAGCCGGTGGTCGTTCGGCTGCGGGTGGGCGGGGGCTGGCCGCGCAGTTCCCCGCGCCCCTCAAGGGGACGCTGCAGTCGCGTCAGCCAGACAGCTGCGGCCCCGTGCCGGTAGGCGACCCGGCGCCTACGCCACGAACGTCCTCGGCGCCTCGCCCCCGCCGGACGCGCCGGCCTCCACCAACCGCGCCGCCGCGGCCAGCCGCCCCGCCGCCTCGTCGGCCACCGCTCCCCCCACCGTGAACGGCAGCCGCACATACCCCTCGAAGGCTCCGTCGACCCCGAAGCGCGGCCCCGAAGGGACCCGCACCCCCACCCGCTCCCCCGCCTCCGCCAGCCGCGAGCCGGACAGTCCGCCCGCCCGGACCCACAGCGTCAGTCCGCCCTGCGGCACCTCGAACTCCCAGGTCGGCAGCTCCCGCCGTAGCGCCGTCAGCAGGTCGTCCCGGTTCTGGCGGGCCTGGGCGCGGCGCAGCTCGACCGCCTGCTCCCAGCCCCCCGTGCCGAACAGCCAGTTCACCGCCAGCTGCTCCAGCACCGGCGTCCCCAGGTCGGCGTAGGCCCGCGCGGCGACCAGGCTGCGGATGACGTCGGGGGCCGCCCGCACCCAGCCGATGCGCATGCCCGCCCAGAACGCCTTGCTGGCGGAGCCGACCGTGACGACGGTCGAGCCCGCCGGGTCGAAGCCGCAGACCGGCCGGGGCATCTCCACCCCCTCGTCCAGCCACAGCTCGCTCATCGTCTCGTCGGCGACCAGCACCGTGCCCGCCGAGCGGGCCGCGTCGACCAGCCGGCGGCGCTGGTCCTCGTCGGCGAGTGCACCGGTGGGGTTGTGGAAGTCGGCGACGACGTACGCGATCCGGGGTGCCGCCTCCCGCAGGACCTGGCGCCAGCGGTCCATGTCCCAGCCCGTGAGGCCCTCCGCCATGGCCACGGGGACCAGCCGGGCGCCCGCCTCCCGCATCAGCTGGAGGATGTTGGCGTACGAGGGTGACTCGACGGCGATGCGCTCGCCCCGCCCGCCGAAGAGATGGCAGATCGCGTCGATGGCGCCCATCGCACCGGTGGTGACCATGATCTGCTCGGGCATCGTGGGGATCCCGCGCGCGGTGTAGCGCTCCGCGATCATCGCGCGGAGCACCGGGAGTCCGGCCGGGTAGTCGCCGTGCGTGTGGGCGTAGGGCGGGAGTTCCTCAAGGGCGCCCTGGACCGCGCGGGTCAGCCACGGTTCGGGCGCGGGCAGGGCGGCGCAGCCCAGGTCGATCAGCGAGCCGAGGGCCTCCGGCGGCAGCGGTTCGAGACCGCGGGCGGGCAGCGGGTTGCCCGCCGGGACGGCGGTCCAGCTGCCGGCGCCCCGCCGGGACTCCAGGAATCCCTCCGCGCGCAGCGCCTCGTACGCCGCCGCCACGGTCGTACGGCTGACGGACAGGGCGAGGGCCAGTTCGCGTTCGGCGGGCAGCCGGGCGGCGACCGGGACGCGCCCTTCGAGGACCAGCAGCCGGATCCCGTCGGCGAGCGCGCGGTAGGCGGGCGGACGCCGGGTGCCGGGGCCGGCCGGGCGGTCCTGCTGCGAGTTGAGCAGCCGGCCGAGCTGTGCGGCACCCACCGCCGAGGTCCACTGCGCCATGAGAATCAGTCCACCTTCCCCGAATTGGCCATGGATGGCATTTCCTCCCAAGCCACAGAGTGACACGAAGCAGTCCACCATCACCAGCAGGGGGTACCTCTTGTCCACGCGAGGCCGGCTCGGGCGACGGCTGATCCAGCTCTACGCGGGGCTCACGTTGTACGGCGTGAGTTCCGGGCTTCTCGTCGAGGCGGGCCTCGGCCTGGAGCCCTGGGGTGTGCTCCACCAGGGTCTGGCCGAGCACATCGGGCTGAGTATCGGCACGGTGTCGATCATCGTGGGCGCGGCCGTGCTGCTCCTGTGGATCCCGCTGCGCCAGCGCCCTGGCCTCGGCACGGTCTCCAACGTGTTCGTCATCGGCCTCGCCATGAACGCCACGCTCGCCGTCGTCCCCGGCGCACACGCGTTCGCCGTGCGGATACCGCTGATGGCGGCGGGGATCGTCCTCAATGGCGCGGCGACCGGGCTGTACATCGCGGCGAGCTTCGGACCGGGTCCCCGGGACGGTCTGATGACGGGGCTGCACCGGCGTACCGGACGGTCGATCCGGCTGATCCGCACGGCGATCGAGGTCGCGGTGGTCGTCACGGGGTTCGCGCTCGGCGGGACCATCGGCGTCGGGACCCTGCTCTACGCCGTCTCCATCGGGCCCCTCGCCCAGTCGTTCCTCAAGGTGTTCGCCGTTCCGGTGGCATCCCGAGGCAGCACGGTCGTTGCCAAGGGGTCATCGGAACAGGCCATACTTCGCCCGTGAGCACGTTGATACGCCACCCGTACCTGGACCACCCGGGCCCCATCCCCTTCGCCCACCGCGGCGGGGCCGCGGACGGCCTGGAGAACACCGTGGCGCAGTTCCGGCGCGCGGTCGAACTCGGCTACCGGTACATCGAGACCGATGTGCACGCCACGGCGGACGGCCGGCTCGTCGCCTTCCACGACGACACCCTGGACCGGGTCACCGACGGGGCGGGCCGGATCGGCGACCTGCCGTGGGAGGACGTACGGCACGCGCGCGTGGCGGGCCGCGAGCCGCTCCCCCTCTTCGAGGAACTCCTCGAGGAATTCCCGGACGTCCGCTGGAACGTGGACGCCAAGGCGGAGCCGGCGCTGCGGCCGCTGCTGGACCTGATCGACCGGACGGACTCCTACGACCGGGTGTGCGTCGGCTCGTTCTCGGAGGCGCGGGTGCTGCGGGCGCAGCGCATCGCGGGGCCGCGGCTGGCCACCTCGTTCGGTACCCGCGGTGTGGTCGGGCTGCGGCTGCGCTCCTGGGGGCTGCCCGCCTCGGTGCGCCGGTCGGCGGTGGCCGCACAGGTGCCCGAGTCGCAGTCGGGTGTCCCGGTCGTCGACCGGCGCTTCGTCCGCGCCGCCCACGCGCGCGGGCTGCACGTCCACGTGTGGACCATCAACGAACCCGAGCGGATGCACCGGCTCCTGGACCTGGGAGTCGATGGCATCATGACCGATCACATCGACACGTTGCGTGAGGTCATGCAGGACCGCGGCGTCTGGGTCTGAGGCGCGCGACGGCACTGCTGCGGGAAAGGCGAGGGCACGGGTGGGCACCGAAACCGTGCGGGCGGGGGCCTCGGACGAGGTCACCGAGCTGCGGCGCGAACAGCGCGGCTGGTACTTCTACGACTGGGCGTGCTCGGTCTACTCGACGAGTGTGCTCACCGTGTTCCTCGGCCCGTACCTCACGTCGGTCGCCGACCACGCGGCCGACGCGGACGGCTATGTGCACCCGCTCGGCATCCCGGTCCGGTCGGGCTCCTTCTTCGCCTACTCGGTCTCCCTGTCGGTGATCCTGGCGGTCGTGCTGATGCCCCTGGTGGGCAGCCTGGCCGACCGCACGGGCCGCAAGAAGCAGCTGCTCGGCGCGGCCGCGTACACCGGGGCCGTGGCGACCACGGGCATGTTCTTCCTCGACGGCGACCGCTATCTGCTCGGCGGGCTGCTGCTGATCGTGGCGAACGCGGCCCAGTCCGTCGCCCTGATGCTCTACAACTCCTACCTCCCCCAGATCGCCCCGCCCGAGGAACGCGACACGATCTCCTCCCGGGGCTGGGCCTTCGGCTACGCGGCCGGTTCGCTGGTGCTGATAGCCGACCTGGTCCTGTACACCGCGCACGACTCCTTCGGTCTCTCCGAGACGGAGGCGGTCCGCATCTGCCTGGCCGCGGCGGGTCTGTGGTGGGGGGCCTTCACCCTCGTACCGCTACGACGGCTGCGCGACCGGGGTGGCAGGGCCGCCGAGGCGACGGCGCCCGGGCTGCGTCAACTCACGGCGACCGTCCGGGACATGCGCCGTCATCCGCTGACGCTGTCCTTCCTGCTGGCGTACCTCGTCTACAACGACGGCATCCAGACCGTGATCTCCCAGGCGTCCGTCTACGGCTCCGAGGAGCTCGGCCTCGGCCAGTCGACGCTCATCGTGGCCGTCCTGCTGGTCCAGGTGCTGGCGGTGGCCGGCGCCCTGACGATGGGGCGGCTGGCGCGGACGTACGGGGCCAAGCGCACGATCCTCGGGTCGCTGGTGGCGTGGACGGTGACGCTGGCGGCCGGGTACTTCCTGCCGGCCAAGGCGCCGGTGTGGTTCTTCGTCCTGGCGGCCGGCATCGGCCTCGTCCTCGGCGGCAGCCAGGCGCTGTCCCGCTCCCTGTTCTCGCATCTCGTACCGCCCGGCAAAGAAGCCGAGTACTTCGCGGCGTACGAGATGAGCGATCGGGGGATGAGCTGGCTGGGACCTCTGTTGTTCGGGATCACCTTCCAGCTGACCGGAAGCTACCGCTCGGCGATCATCTCGCTGGTGGCCTTCTTCGTCATCGGGTTCGCGCTGCTGGCGCGGGTTCCGGTGCGGCGGGCCATCGGTGAGGCCGGCAACCCGGTTCCACAGAAGATCTAGCAGAAGATCCAGCGGGAAGATTTAGCGTTCAACGCGAAAGGGCGGTAGTGTACGCGTTTGGCCTGCCAGGCGTACCGTTACTGCGCGTCAAAGATACAGAAACGGTGGGTGACATCTGTTAGCAGATGTGACAAACCGGGCGCTGGTGGGTACAACAAGGGGCGGCTACGACGGCGACGCATGACCCGGAACGGGAATCTTTACCGCCGACCGGACGTTGACCGGATGACGACGACAGCGACACCTGTCCTGTGGGCGACAAGCCCGGGAGGCACGATTCATGAGTGAGCGAGCTCTTCGCGGTACGCGCCTCGTAGTGACCAGCTACGAGACGGACCGCGGTATCGACCTGGCTCCGCGCCAGGCCGTGGAGTACGCATGCGAGAAGGGGCACCGGTTCGAGATGCCCTTCTCGGTCGAGGCGGAGATCCCGCCGGAGTGGGAGTGCAAGGTCTGCGGGGCCCAGGCACTCCTCGTGGACGGCGACGGCCCTGAAGAGAAGAAGGCCAAGCCCGCGCGTACCCACTGGGACATGCTGATGGAGCGACGCACCCGTGAGGAACTCGAAGAGGTCCTCGAGGAGCGTCTGGCGGTTCTGCGCTCCGGCGCGATGAACATCGCGATTCATCCCAGGGACAGCCGTAAGTCCGCATAGTTCCGTATAACGGGAAGCCGACATAACCAAGCCGAGGGCGCCGTACGTTCACTGAACGTACGGCGCCCTCGGTTCTGGATGAGGTGACCGGCCCCTCTAGGAGTGCCGTCAGCTCGTCAGCGGCGGCCGCTCCCCCGTCGGCCGGTCGCCCGGCTCCGGACCGTCGTGCCGGATGATCACCTCGCCCTGGACCACCTTGCCGTCCGGGCGGTGCATGCGGGCCTGCTGGAAGGCGTCGCCCAGGGTGCCGGGGGCGGACGCGCGGAGTTTGCGGTCGAGGGTGCGCTCCGTGAGGCGGGAGACCGCCTTCTGGACCGGCGGCAGCAGGAGCAGCAGGCCGAGGGCGTCGGAGACCAGACCGGGGATCATGAGGAGCAGGCCGCCCAGCATCATCAGGCCGTTGCCACCGCCGCGCTCCGGTGAGCCGCCGCGCTGGATCGCCTCGTTGAGGCTCTGGAAGGCACGGCGCCCGGCCCGCTTGATGACCACGGCCCCGGCGACGAAGCCCGCCACCAGCAGCAGGAACACGGTCATGCCGCCCGCCGCGCCCGCGACCACCGTCAGCAGCCAGATCTCCAGCACCAGCCACGCGGCGATGCCCAGCGGCAGGTATCTGCCGAGCCGGGAACGCCGGGGCCGGGTGGTCTGCGGAGGGGTCTGCGCGCCAGTCGTCATGCTCCCAGTGTGCCTGGGCCCGGCTCAGTGCGGGATAAGGGGACGATCAACCGGAACTGTGAGGTTTCCGGGCCCCCGCTGTGACAGCGGTGCCCGCTGTACCGGCTAGGACGGCCTGCCCTTGCCGGTGATCTTGCCCACCCGCTCGGTGACGCCCCACGACGTGACCCGCCACAGGGCCTCCACCATGATGTCGCGGCTCATCTTGGAGTCGCCCAACTCACGCTCGACGAAGGTGATGGGCACCTCGACGACATGGAAGCCGGCTTTGATCGCCCGGCGGGCCAGGTCGACCTGGAAGCAGTAGCCCTGCGAGGCCACCTCGTCGAGCCCCAGGCCCTCCAGGGTCTCGCGGCGGAAGGCGCGGTAGCCGCCGGTGATGTCCCGCAGCGGGAGGTCGAGTGCGAGGCGGGAGTAGAGAGAACCGCCCCGGGAGATGAACTCGCGGGACTTGGGCCAGTTCACCACCCGGCCGCCGGGCACCCAGCGGGAGCCGAGCACCAGGTCGGCGCCCTTCAGCGCGGTCAGCAGGCGGGGCAGCTCCTCCGGCTGGTGGGAGCCGTCGGCGTCCATCTCGATGAGCACGCCGTAGCCGTTGTCCATGCCCCAGCGGAAGCCCGCGAGGTAGGCGGCGCCCAGGCCCTCCTTGCCCTTGCGGTGCAGCACCTGGACGTGGTCGTCCTCGGCGGCCAGTTCGTCGGCGAGCTTGCCGGTGCCGTCGGGGCTGTTGTCGTCCGCCACCAGAACGTGCGCCTCGGGGACGGCCTGGCGTACCCGGCCGACGATGGACTTGATGTTCTCCGCCTCGTTGTAGGTGGGAATGATCACCAAGGCCGTGCCGAGCGGACCGAACCGCCTCTCCTGGGCCTGTGCCGCGCGGGTCCCGTCGCCGTCGTTCACTGCTGCCCCTTCATGTCGTACGCAGGGGACCACCATAGTGGCCACGGCCTGCACTGACGTGACAGCTCGTTCGTGTGGTGGTGTCGATTCCGAAAGAACGGGGTAAGGATGCCCGTTTCGGGTGGCGTTCATCCGTGGTTTCGCCCGCCCGTTCGACTACGGATGGGGGCCCGGCGCCCTTCGGGCCGACCTGGGACCCGCTGGCTGCGGGTCGACCGAAAGCCGTTGTCTACTGAGCGTCCGGGCCCCACCCGGGTCACACCTCCCGACCGGCCGGAACGTTCCCTCGTCGGCGCGGGCGCTGAGCCTGGCTCCCAGTGACGGTGCCCCGGTGCGGCACACCGTCCCTGACCCAGCGGCGCTGCGACGAGTGCGCGAACTGCTCCCCGGTCGGGTGTCCGGTGGTGGACTCCGCCGAACCTACCGGCCCGCTGCCGCTGGCTGTCAACAGCCGTTTGACCTGCACAAACGACCTCAAACCGCTGGTCAGCGCGGAGGATGCGCAGGTCGCGCGACGGGGCGGCGGCCGTCGATCACGACCGCGCCACCCCGGGAGATCACTCGCCCGGCCGTACGAATGCGGCCGGGTCACTCGCCCGGTCGTACGAACACGGTCCGGCCGCCCACCACGGTGCGCAGACAGACCGGCAGCTCGCGGCCGGGGGTCAGATCGGGCAGGCCGGGAGTGCCCGAGCGCGGGTCGGTGGACCAGCGGGCGACCCGGTCGTCCGGGGCCTGGACCACCAGTTCCTCGGTGCGCCAGACCGCGTAGTCGGCGGGCGCGCCCGGTACCAGGACGCCCGCGTCGTCGCGGCCGATGGCCCGCCAGCCGCCCCGCGTGTGCGCGGTGAAGGCGGCGCGTACGGAGACCCGGTGTTCGGGCGTGTGGTGGAAGGCGGCGGCGCGGACGGTCCCCCAGGGGTCGAGCGGGGTGACCGGGCTGTCCGAACCGAAGGCGAGCGGGACCCCGGCCTTGAGGAGGGCCGCGTAGGGGTTGAGGGTGCGGGCCCGCTCGGCACCGAGCCGCTGGGCGTACATGCCCTCCGTGCCGCCCCACAGCGCGTCGAAGGCGGGCTGCACGGAGGCGATCAGACCGAACTCGGCGAAGGCGGCGATGTACTCGGGCGTGAGCATCTCGGCGTGCTCGACGCGGTGCCGGGCGGCGCGGACGCGGGCCGGGCCGACCTTCTCGGCGGCGGCACGCACGCCCTCGACGACGGCGCTCACGGCGGCGTCGCCGATGGCGTGGAAGCCCGCCTGGAGGCCGGCCTCGGTGCAGGAGGTGACATGGGCGGCGACGGCGGCCGCGTCCAGGTAGGCGGAGCCGGTGGTGTGGCCGGCGTCGGCGTAGGGCTCGTGCAGGCAGGCGGTGTGCGAGCCGAGGGCGCCGTCCACGAAGAGGTCACCGGCGGCGCCGAGCGCGCCCAGCTCCCGCGCCTTGTCGACGCCTTCGTCGGCCGCCTCCGCCCAGTAACCGACGACCCGGGGTCCACGCACCTCCGCGGCGAGCCGCAACAGGCCGGTGAAGTCGTCCTCGGAGGAGATCTTCGGCCCGCCGCACTCGTGGACGGTGCCGATGCCCAGGGAGGCCGCGTGGGCCAAGGCGGTGCGCTGGGCCTCGGCGCGCTGTGCGGGCGTCACGGCCGCGAACGCGGCGGCGCGTACGGCGTGGTGGGCGTCGCTGGTGAGCGGGGCGTCCTCCCGGGAGACCGCACCGGGGACCAGGTCCAGCAGGGCCGTGGTGACGACCGCCGAGTGGACGTCGATACGGGAGAGGTAGAGCGGGCGTCCACCGGTGGCCGCGTCCAGCTCGGCGCGGGTCGGCGGGCGGCCGCCGGACCAGCGGGAGGCGTCCCAGCCGTGCCCGAGCAGCACCTGGTCGTCCGGCCGGGCGGCGGCGAAGTCCCGTACCCGCGCGAGGGCCGCGTCCAGGGAAACGGCCCCGGACAGGTCGAGGCCGGTCAGGGCGAGACCCGTCGAGGTGGTGTGGACATGGGCGTCGGTGAAGGCGGGGGTCACCAGGGCGCCGTCCAGGTCCACGACCTCGTCGACCCCGTCCGCGAAGGCGTCGGCGGCCCCCTCGGACCCGACCCAGGCGACCTGTCCTCGCTCCACGACCATCGCGGTCGCGAACGGATCGGCGGGACTGTGGACCTCGCCTCGGCGGAGGAGGACGGTCTTGGGCTCGGATGCGCGCTCACTCATGAAGGACAGTTTCACCCCTGTCACCTACGCCTCTGGACAGGGGCGCCCGAAACGCGCCCCGCCAGGGGCGCGGGGAACTGCGCGACCAGCCCCCACCCACCCGCAGTCGACAACCGACCGCCAGCCCTACGACGCACCGTCCGCCGCGCTCAAATCCTCGGCGGCCGCGCCTCGTACGGCGTGGACAGCACCACCGTCGTCCGCGTCGACACCCCCGCCAGGCCGCGCAGCCGGGCCAGCAGCTCCTCCAGCTCGTGCGGGGTCGCCACCCGTACCTTGAGGATGTAGTTCTCGTCGCCCGCCACGCTGTGGCACGCCTCGATCTCGGGGACGCCGGCCAGCCGGTCCGCGATGTCGTCGGGGGCGCTGGGGTCGAACGGTTTGACCGAGATGAACGCCGTCATGGGCAGCCCGACGGCCTCCGGGTCGACGACCGCGGCATAGCCGCGGATGACGCCGCGCTGTTCCAGCCGACGCACCCGCTGGTGCACGGCCGACGTGGAAAGGCCCGTGGCCTTGCCCAGGTCGGTGTAGCTCATCCGCCCGTCCTTGACGAGCAGCTGCACGATTTGACGGTCCAGCTCCTCCATGGCGCAAAAGCTACAGTGCGGCTGATCTCCTGGGATACCTCGGCGACGCAGGTCATGGCCGGTTCGTGATGTCACGGGGCGCAGGTTGTGAGCCTGCTGAGGGACAAAACCACCGCACCGGGCACCTGCGGGCGGCATGTGACGAACGCCACAGCCCCCGGGCAGGGTCCGTGATGCTCTCGTGATTACCGCCGAGACCGGACGGGAAGTGCTTGCTGTGGTCGAGGCCGCAGTGCCGTCACGGCCCAGCCCGAGGGGGAGTTACCCATGCAGAGTCTTAAGCGCCCTGGTCGTACCACGTCCAAGCGCCCTCAGTTGGTTGTCGAGCCCGAGCCGGAGGGCGTCGAACCCGACCTCTACGAGGCCGAGGAACTGGACGCGTACGACACTTTCGAGATGTACCGGGTGGTCTGCCCGGACTGCGCGCAGCCCATCGCCCTGCTGGCGGACGAGGAGTTCCTGCCGGAGCACGCGCTGTGCGCCTCGCCGTGGAACCCGTTCGGTCTGACGGTCTGTGCCGGTACGGGCCGTGCGGCGGCCGAGGCCCCGTCCGCGGACGAGTCGGTCGAGCCGCAGGAGCAGGACACCGCCCTCCTGCTCACCCTCCCGCAGGGTCTGGACTGGCGGACGCAGCCCTTCTCGCACGTCGGCGGCCCGGGCTCGCGCCCGATGCGCGTACCGACGATGCGCCGCCTCGGCGGCAGTGACCTCGGCCGTCAGGCCGCCTGAGTCACCGCACCGCTTCCCAGTAGCCGCCCTGCACCATGGCGCGCAGACTGCCGTGGTGCAGGATCAGTGTGTCCGGATCCGCCGGGACGGCGACCTCACCGAAGTACACCTGCCGGTAGGCGATGCGCAGCATGACGATCGCGTGCCGCAGGGCGGCGTACAGGGTGTAGAAGTCCATGTCCCGAGGGGTGTGGCCGGTCAGCCGGGCGTAGCGGGCCTCGACGCGGTCGCGGCGCAGGAACCCGGGCAGTCCCGGCTGTCCGGAGGCGGCCGTGAGGTCCTGGAAGAAGCGGTGCAGATAGACGGTCCAGCCGAGGTCCACCTCGCGCGGGGCCGGTGCCGCCATCTCCCAGTCGAGGACGGCGACGGGGTCGAAGCCGTCGTAGACGACGTTCCCGATGCGTGCGTCGCCCCAGTTGAGGACCGGTGTGCCGGGCTCGCCCGGCCACAGCTCCGCAAGCCGGTCGAACGCGGCCTCGATCAGGGGTGAGCGGGCGAGTCCGTCCACCACCCAGTCGTAGTAGGCGCGTTGGGACTCGACATGCCGGCGCAGGGTGTCGCCCTCCCCGGGAAGGGCGAGGAACTCCGTCTCGGTGAGCGGGACCTGGTCGTGCAGCCGGGCCAACAGGCCGACGGACGCCGCTTCGAGCCGCTCACGTTCGGCATCGCTCGCCGAGTGCAGCCAATTCCCCTCGTACGTATAGGGCATGACGTCGGGCGGGACGCGGCCCTCGGCCCGTTCCATGACGAAGAAGGGCGCGCCGAGCGGTCCGGGGTCCTCCTCCAGCCACAGGACGCGGGGCACCGGCACATCCGTGTGTTCGGCGACCAGCCGCATGGTGCGGTACTGCCGGGTGAGGTCGTACGACGGGAAGACGGTGTACGCCGACGGGTCCGCCGCCAGTCGCAACGCGCAGGCGCGCAGCGGCGGGTGGGGGTGCTCGACCTCGAACAGCAGGGTCTCGCTGGACATGCCGTTGGTAGCGGGGACCGTGACGCCGACGGCCTTGGCGCCGGGGAGCCGGGCGTCCAGCCAGGCGGTCAGCCGGCGAGTGAGGTCCTCCGGGTCGCGGGTGGTGGTGCGTGGGCGCGGTGTCGTCGTCATCCCGGCCTCCTCCCTCAGGGCGCCACCGAGTCGAAGCCGGTGAAGCCGCTCGGATCGTGTCTGCCGAACGAGCCGTGCTCGAAGATGCCGTGGCCGACCCGGCCGTCCAGCCGGAAGCGGGCGGAGTGGTCGGTGACGCCGTAGGCCGCGCGGGGGTGGGGCGCGGTCATGTCGTAGGTACGGCGGTCCACCCAGGCGCGGCCCTGCCAGGTGCCGTGCTGCCAGTCGTCCGACGGTGGGTAGCCGGCGCCGATCGCGAGCGGTGAGGAGGCGAGGATCTCCACCTCCAGCTCCTGGGGTTTGCGCGGGTCGCCTAGGTGGACGACGGCGTGCTGCGGGTGGCGGGTGCCGGAGCGGTAGCCGATCTCGGCCCGGGGCCAGCCGAGTTGACGGTCGCGGCGGCCGGGGCGGACCAGGGTGGCGTCGTTCAGGGTGCGGTAACCGTCGGCGTCCTCCTGGAGGACGACCATCAGGAAGCGGTCCTCGAAGCGGACCGGGCACCAGATCCAGTGGAAGCCCTCGGTCGGGTTCTCCTCGGCGAGCCGCCCGCCCTCCTCCCCCGGTATCGGGCGGACGCCCCAGCTGCGGTCCCGGGTGCCGGTCCAGCCGGCGGGGTCGACGCGGAACTCCTCGCCGCCGGCCCGGATCACCCCGGACACTCCCCCGGCCTGCACGAACCTGCGGCCCTCCAAGGTCAGCCGGTCGCCCCGGCGTTGCAGGTGGTGCGGCTCCCACAGGGCCGGGAAGCCGGCGGTCCAGGTGAGGTCGCAGGAGAGCGCGTCGTCGTCGCAGGTGAGGCGGAAGCGCCGGAGCGGCTCCTCGACCTCGATGCGCAGCGGGCCGACCGCCAGCCGCATCCGGTCCTCGCCGAGGACGTCCGAGGCGCGTACCGCGTGCAGGGTGTCGCCGGCGCGCAGGGTGGCGTAGGCGTCGATCACTCCGACGTTCGGGTAGACGCCGAGGCCGAGGATGAGCAGGGCGCGGCCGTTGTGGTCGAAGACGTGGAAGATGCAGCGGTCGTAGGCGTTCCGGTCCCCGGTGGCGACGTGCTTCATGGAGAGCGGGACCTGGTGCACCGGATACTCGTCGAGCGGTACGGGACGGTCGTCGGCCATGGCGGGCCTCCCCGGAGGCTGGAGACGGTCCGGCTGACGGTACGTCAGAAAACAGGGAGAGGCCAGATCCGGGAGCGGACGTCCACGAACTCACGCGCGATTCGGGGCATCGGTGACCAGGGCGGCCGCCCCCGCGTTGGCCGGGCATGACGACCACCTACACCGCCCTCGGCCGTCAGCGCCGTATCTTCGTGCCCCCGCCCGCGGCATCGGCTCCGCCTCCCGCGCCGCAGGATCCGCCGATCTACCGCGATCTGATGCGGACCTGGGCCGACCGGGGCCGCACCCTGCCGGGCCGCCATGACCCGGAGTGGGTCAGGCTGGCGGCCCCGACGGTCTCACGCGGACAGTTCAGCGACTTTCCGGTCCCGCCACATGACGGGCGATGACCATCCGCTGGATCTGGTTGGTGCCCTCGACGATCTGCAGGACCTTGGCCTCGCGCATATAGCGCTCGACCGGGAAGTCCGCGGTGTAGCCGTAGCCGCCGAGTATCTGGACGGCGTCGGTGGTCACCTTCATCGCGGTGTCGGTGCAGTGCAGCTTGGCCATGGCGGCCTGCTTGGCGAACGGCCGGCCCGCGTCGCGCAGCCGGGCCGCCGCGAGGTAGAGGGCCCGGCCGGCCTCGATCTGGGTGGCCATGTCGGCGATCATGAAGCGCAGGCCCTGGAAGTCGGAGATGGGGTGGCCGAACTGCCGCCGTCCGGTGGCATAGGCGACCGCTTCGTCCAGGGCCGCCTGGGCGAGGCCGATGGCGCAGGCGGCGATGCCGAGCCGGCCGGAGTCCAGTGCGGACAGGGCGATGGCGAAGCCCTGGCCCTCCTCGCCGAGCCGCCGCTCGTCCGGGACCCGGACGTCGTCGAAGTGGACCTGGGCGGTGGGCGAGCCCTTCATGCCCATCTTCTTCTCGGGCACCGCGCCGCTCAGGCCCTCGGCGTCACCGGGGACCAGGAAGGCGGTGATCCCGTGCGAGCCCTCCCCGCCCGTGCGGGCCATGACGGTGTAGAAGTCGGCGATGCCGCCGTGCGTGATCCAGGCCTTGGTGCCGTTGATCACCCAGCCGTCACCGTCCCTGACCGCCTTCGTGCGCAGGGAGGCCGCGTCCGAGCCGGAGGCCGGTTCGGACAGGCAGTAGGCGCCGAGCAGACCGCCGCCGAGTAGCGCGGACAGGTGCTCGACCTGCTGCTGCTTGGTGCCGTAGGCGGCGAGCGCGTAGCTCGCCAGGGTGTGCACGCTGACGCCGAGGCCGACGGTGAGACGGGCCGCGGCCAGCTCCTCCAGGACCTGGAGGTAGACCTCGTAGGGCTGGTCGCCGCCGCCGTACTCGGAGTCGTACGGCAGGCCGAGCAGGCCTGATGCGGAGAGCAGGGTGAAGACCTCGCGCGGGAAGCGTCCGGCGTCCTCCTCCTCGGCCGCCTGGGGCGCGATCTCGCGCTGGGCGATCTCCCGGACGAGCGAGATCAGGTCCCTCGCCTCTTCCGTGGGCAGCTGACGCTCCACCGGCTGCGGGTCGCGGTCGGACATGGCGTCGGTCTCCTCCCTGTCGGGCACCGGCGGTCACCGCCCGTCGGGTAGGGGCGGCTCCGCCTGTCGTTCGAGTGCGGCCGCGGTCGGCGTTCCGGGTCACGGAAGCTGCTGACCAGCGGCTGCGCAGTGAGTATGCCCGATCCGGGACCTTCCGTCACCAGTTAACGACCGCTTACTTCTCGAATTCCAGGACAACATCCGGCCGCCCCCAAATTGGTCCGAACCATTGACCCGACTGGTCTAGTCCTCCTAAGGTTCATGACCAACGCTTTACCGCGTTCATGCCAATCGGCGCGCGTTCCCCTCTCCCCCAGGAGGAGACACCCGATGCACACCTCTCACCGCTCCCGGTTCCGGGCGCTGCTCTCCGCGGTCTGTTGTGCCGTCCTAGGCGCCGGGCTGCTGGCCGGCGCGGGCACGGCGTCCGCAGCGGCCCCGTCCGCCCCGTCCGCTCCCCAGGTGAAGGCCGGCTCCAAGGTCGTCGGCTACTTCACGGAATGGGGTACCTACGACCGCAAGTACCTGGTCAAGAACGTCGAGACCTCCGGCTCGGCCGCGAAGCTCACCCACATCAACTACGCCTTCGGCAATGTCACCGGCGGCAAGTGCGCCGTGGGCGACTCCTACGCGGCCACCGACCGTACCTACACCGCCGCCGAGTCCGTGGACGGCGTCGCCGACACCTGGGACCAGCCGCTGCGCGGCAACTTCAACCAGCTGCTGAAGCTGAAGAAGAAGCACCCGAACCTCAAGATCCTCTGGTCCTTCGGCGGCTGGACCTGGTCGAGCGGCTTCGGCGAGGCCGCCAGGAACCCGGCCGCCTTCGCCCAGTCCTGCTACGACCTGGTGAAGAACTCCAAGTGGTCCGGTGTCTTCGACGGCATCGACATCGACTGGGAGTACCCGAACGCCTGCGGCAACACCTGTGACACCAGCGGCCGGGACGCGTTCAAGAACGTGATGGCGGCCCTGCGCTCGAAGTTCGGGAGCAGTGCGCTGGTCACGGCCGCGATCACCGCCGACGCGACCAGCGGCGGCAAGATCGACGCGGCGGACTACGCGGGCGCGGCACAGTACGTCGACTGGTACAACCCGATGACGTACGACTACTTCGGCGCCTGGGCCACGACCGGTCCGACGGCCCCGCACTCACCGCTGAACTCCTACTCCGGCATCCCGACGGCGAACTACTACACCTCGGCGACCATCGCCAAGCTCAGGGGCCTCGGCATCCCGGCGGCCAAGCTGCTGCTCGGCATCGGCTTCTACGGCCGCGGCTGGACCGGCGTCACCCAGGCGGCCCCCGGCGGCACGGCGACCGGCCCGGCGGCGGGGACGTACGAGCAGGGCATCGACGACTACAAGGTGCTCAAGACCAAGTGCCCGGCGACCGGCACCGTGGCCGGCACGGCGTACGCCAAGTGCGGGAGCAACTGGTGGAGTTACGACACTCCGGCGACCATCGCGACCAAGATGACCTACAAGAACCAGCAGGGCCTGGGCGGCACGTTCTTCTGGGAGCTGAGCGGCGACACCTCGGGCGGTGAGCTGATCAAGGCCATCAACTGACCCCGGTCACGGGGGGCTTGGGGCGGGGGTTCCACGAGACCTCCGCCCCTTGTACGTGTCAGGCGTCCCGGCGGGCCGGGACGGGGGCGCGGTAGGCGGGGTCCAGTTCCTCGATCGCGCGCATGGTGCCGCCGAGCGTCTTGACCAGCAGGTCGCGCATGGTGTCACGGGAGAGTTCGGAGTGGGCGATCCAGTCGAGGGTGGCACCCTCCACGCTGCACAGCCAGGAGAGCAGGCCCATCCTGGCGAGCGGGGCGATGTCGGTGCGGCCGTAGGCGCCTTCGGCGATGGTCGCGACCATCGCCTCGCGCACCCCGTCCCGGATGGAGTGCACCTCGGTGTCGAAGCCGACGCCGCCGCTGACGATCGTGCGGTACGCGGCCTGGTGGTGCTCGGCGTAGCGCAGATAGCTGTCGATGGTGCGGTGGACGCGGTCCACCTGAGGCAGGTCCAGGCCGCTCGCCGCGTAGGTGACCAGGTCGGCGACGGAGTCCTGGATGATCGCCAGGTAGTAGCCGCGCTTGGACTGGAAGTAGTAGTAGATCAGCCCTTTGGCGACATGCGCCTGCCTGGCGATGTCGTCCATGGAGAGCGCGTCGTACGAAGTGTCGGCGAACAACTTCCGGCCGATGGCGATGAGTTCGGCACGGCGGGCCACGGAGCGCTCGGTGCCGCGCGCCCGGGGACGGGCGGCGGCACGTTGTTGACTAATATTCAATTTAGACCCTGGTCTCAGCGGGCTGCGGGACATCCGCAGTATGCCAGGTCGGATAGTGGGTCAGGTCACAGCAGCCCGAGTTGGGTCACCAGCATGGCGATGACCACGACAAGGGCCCATCCCATGACGTGTTCCAGGACCTTCGGGCCGTCGTCCTTGGGGCCGCCGGTGCGAGCGCGGGCGGCGGTGGTGGTGTGCGTGGTCATGTCGTCCACCATGCCACCGATTGCGGCTTTTGCGGCGGAGAGCTTGGTCACAGCAGAGCGGCCCCCGGGTCCGTACGGGGGCCGCCGTCGTGCCCGGTCAGCGCACGCCGACCGCCGCGAGCGCCTTGAGCTGGCTCGCGGTCGGGCAGGCGGGGAAGTACAGGTAGCAGACGCCTCCGGTGCCGGAGGCGACCTTGCCACTGGCGTTGTACCGCTTGGTGCGCAGCCAGATGTTCTCGAACTCCCGCCGCCGATAGACCCGGCGGACCGCGGCGTCGTCGGCCGAGAACGGGTCGTTGGCGATCACGTCGCCGTCCGCGGTGAAGCCGATCACCGTCATGAGGTGCCCCGAGGTGCCGTAACCGGCGCCCGTCAGCTCGCTCTCCAGGAACGACTGGGACGTTATGGCCGGGATGCCGGCCGCGATCAGCGTCTCCAGGTCGGTGAGCGAGCCGAGTCGCGTTATCACGCCCTGGAGGTCCTTGTAGGTGGCCGCGTAGGCGGCGTTGAACGGCCAGTTGCCGCAGCCCGCGTACTGGTAGTCGTAGGTGTGGCGGGCCGCGAGGCAGACCTGGGGGTCGGTGTACGCCGGGTCGACCCAGGCCAGTTGCGCGGGGGTGGGCCGGCCACCCCAGTACTCGACGATCATCTGCGAGGAGGTCGGGCTGCACCAGGCCTCGCCGCCGTTGTCGTACTCGGGGTACTGGCCCTTGTGGATCTCCTGCGAGTAGCGCGGGACCTTGAGCTCCCGGGCCGGGCCCGGAGTGGAGGCCGGGACGGTGAAGCGGTCCGGGATGTCCGAGCCCATGGCGCCGATCCGCCAGACGGTCGGGGTGAGCTTGGTGCCGGGCTTGCGGTAGAGGGTCAGGCGCAGCTGGTACGAGGCCAGACGCAGGCCGGTGGTGGCGTCGTCGATGGCGAAGGTGTCCGTCCAGATGCTGCTCCTGCCGTCCGTCTGGCCGTCCACCGAGGTCCGTCGGATGTCCTGGTCGCCGGCCGCCCAGCGGCCCATCACGTACCAGGGGGTCGCGGTGCCGTCGGAGTAGGTGCCGTGCAGTTCGACCTGGATCCAGGTGCCGGCCGGGGTGTCCGCGTTCCAGGAGGCGATGGTCTCGGTGGCGGGCACGGTGAGCTGGTGCACCGGCCCGGTCCAGGTGCCGTACTCCCAGCGGGCGGTGGTGCCGGTGTGGGGGTCGGTGTAGGAGGTGGTGCCGGCGGGGGTGCCGATCACCACGCCGGGGCGGCTCCCGGCGACCGCCCCGACGCCCTGGGAGGTGCCGGTCTCCCAGTCGCCGTAGGTGGTCCACGAGCAGTAGTCGACGGGACGGGTCCGGGCCCGGCCGGCGTCCTCGGTGTCGGTCTCCGGCGCCGCGGCCGCGGGGACCGCCGGGACCACTCCCTGGGCCACGGCGGCCGCCGCGACGGAGGCGGCGACGGCCAGGACTGTTCTGCGGGACGGCTGTTCGGCTCTGCTCATGGGTGGAAGACCCCCAGGTGGGCACGGAACTGCTGGTCCGGTGCGGGACTGTGCGCCAACTATGGAGCAGGCTGCATGCCCCTGCCAGCACTTCCGCCCATGCCACGCCCACCAATATTGGTCTTGTCCACTGAAAGGACCCCGGCGCCCTTCGCCGGGGCCTCCTTCACCGCCGTCAGACGAGGTCCATCGCGGCCACCTCGTCGGGGCGGCCGTAGCTGACCGGGCCCTGGAAGCGGCGGCGGGCGGTGGCGAACCACCAGACCGTGGCCACGACCAGGACGACGGCCAGGGCGATCGGCGCGTAGTTGAAGGTGTCGACGGTGATCGGTGAGGCCTGCGGCAGCATGAACAGGACGCTGCTCAGCAGGATCCAGGTCACCGCCAGCCAGCCGACCGGCCTGCTCCACCGGCCCAGGTTCCACGGCCCCGGCTGGAACTCGTCGCCGAGGCGCAGCCGCAGGAACACCGGCACGGCGTAGGCGAGGAAGAGTCCGACGACGTTGACGCTCACGATCGCGGTGAACGCCGTGTGCGACCACCAGCCCGGCACGACCAGGGCGAGGGAACAGGCCACCGCCAGCCACACGGCCTTGACGGGGGTACGGGTGCGCGGCGAGACCGAGTGCCACAGGCGGGAGCCGGGCATGGCGCCGTCACGGGAGAAGGCGAAGATCTGCCGGGTGTTGCTGGTGAGGTTGGCGAGGCCGCAGAAGAGCATGGCGCCGATGACGACGAGCAGCATCGCCTTGGCCCAGCCCATGCCGAGTCCGTCGATGAGAATCTGGACGGGCGGCGCGGAAGAGCTCGCCACCTTGTCGTAGTCACCGATGCTGTACACCAGCGCGAGCATCAGGACGAGGCCCGTGATCGCCGAATAGCCGATCGAGCGGATGATCCCCCTGGGGGCGTTCACGGTCGCCCGGACCGTTTCCTCGGACATGTGGAAGCTGCCGTCGAAGCCGGTGAAGGTCCAGCTGGTGACCAGCAGGCCGAGCATGCCGCCGTAAAGGCCGTTGGTGAAGCCGGTGTTGTTCACGAAATGCGTCACGAAGGACGCCGACTGATGGTGGTCCGGCATCACGATCAGTGTGCTCACGATCACCACGAGTCCGATCAGCAGCCACCACACGGAAATCCGGTTCAGCAGGGCGACGAGCTGCACGGTGTAGGTGTTGGCGAGCCCCTGGACCACGATGATCACGGCCGTGATCAGAACGGTCTGGTGGGCGGTCGGGGTGTACGAGGGCCACTGCAGGGCGATGAAGGCCTGGATGAAGGTGGCGGCCGCGTATCCGGTGGCCGCCGTGCCGCCGATCTGGCCCACGAAGTTCAGCCAGCCCGTGTACCAGGACCAGGCGCCCTTGTGCCGCTTGGCGAGCTTACCGGCGGAGAAATACAGCGCGCCGCTCGTCGGATAGGCGGAGGCGACTTCCGCCATGGCGGCGCCGATGCACAGCACCATCACGCAGACACCGATCCAGCCGAACACGAGAATGCGAGGGCCGCCCGCGTTCATACCGAATCCGAAGGACGAGAAAATACCCGAGAGGATATTGATGATGGTGAAGGAGATCGCGAAATTGTCGAACGCCTGGAATCGGCGGGTGAGTTTCCGCGGATAACCCATCGCGTGCAGGGTCGCGTCGTCGTCGTCGCGGGTGACGGGGTCCGCTGTGCGTTCTGACACTTGCCGGCCTTTCTCTCTATGAGGGTCTCTCTACGAGGGGATGGGCAGGCCGCAGGCGCGGCGGGCCCGGGAGAGCTGCTCGACGGGCTCGCCGAAGACGCTCCAGGGCATCCGTGAGGCGTACCGCCCCATGGCCGTGAAGACCGCCCGGGCCTCGAACTCACGCTGGGCCATGACCAGCGCGTGCGCGAGGTAGGCCAGGTCGAGCACCGGGGTGAAGCGGTATCCGGCCACCGCGGGCAGCCAGTTGTGGTAGATCGACAGCGCCGTTGCGCGCCACTGCGGCTGCTCCCAGACCCGCTCGGCGAGCAGCTGGGTGGGGTTGTGGCTCTCCACCAGCGCGACCAGGGGCAACAGCCGTATCGCCGAGTCCGCGGGGGCCCGCTGGGCGAGGAAGGCGGCGACGTCCCAGGCGGCGTTGACCGAGCCCCCGTGGCGGGTGAAGAAGAAGGACAGGAAGCGGTGGTGGGCCTCACGGTGCCAGGGGTCGAGGGCGAGGGTGTGCGCGAACAGCCGCCAGGGGCCGGGCGGCGAGGTCAGCAGACCGCTCGGGGCGCGGTCGTGCGGGCGGTGCAGCCGGGCCATGGCCAGCTTGGCCGCCCAGGGGGTGGGGTCAGCGGGGTCGGTGACGGAGGCCCGGTCGCAGGCGGCGAGGGCGATCCGCTCCAGCGCCTCGGTGCGCTCGTCACGGGCGTCGGCCGCCCGGATCGCCCGCTGCACGGCCACCCGGGCCCACATCAGCGCGGACTCGGGGCTCGGCTCCTCGGCCAGCCAGCGCTCCACCAGATCGGTGCCGGCCGCCTCGGAGGCCAGGACCAGGGAGCGGTGGGCGCGCAGGGCGAAGTCGGTGCGTGTCTCGGCCAGGGCCTCGCGGGCGCTGCGATATCTCCCGGCGCGCACATCCACGCACACGCTCGCGAGCAAGCGGTCATCGGCCGCCGGATGCCATACGTACTGCCCCTCGAATAACTCCGCGGCCATCTTCCCCTGTCCGTCCCCGTTCGACGCATTGCAGTCGCGCACAAAGCACCCTACTCAGCGGCGGGCGCACCGTGAACGTCCGATTTCGACATATCGGTCAGCGGGTCGGAAATATTGGCGGGGTCGCTGGAGAACGGCTCGAAATTTGTTCAAGCCGCTACTTTTCCGAGGCCGTAAACGCCCGCTATGCGCCGCACTACTAGAATGTTTCGGGAAAACACCCCACACCACGCGACACCACACCACACCTCAGCACACCTCGGGAATCGTCATTCACCGTCTCGCCTCCGCGCTCCAGGGCCTGCCGCCCTCCTGCGGCCCGGTCCGTCTCGTCGGCGTCGACGGGCACGCCGGCTCCGGAAAGACCACCTTCGCCGGGCGCTTGGCCACCGCGCTGGGCGGGGCGCCGGTGCTCCACCTCGACGACATCGCCAGCCACGAGGAGCTGTTCGCCTGGACCGGCCGGCTGCTGACCCAGGTGATCGAGCCACTCGGCCGCGGCGAGACCGCCCACTACGCGCCCTACGACTGGCGCGCCCGCACCTTCGGCCCGCCCCGCCCGCTGCCGCCCGCCCCGGTGATCCTCGTCGAGGGCGTCGGCGCCGGCCGGCGGGCGCTGCGCCCGTTCCTGGCGCGGCTGCTGTGGATGGAGGTGCCACGGGAGGAGTCCTGGACCCGGGGCAGACTGCGGGACGGCACGGAACAGCGGGAGTTCTGGGTCGAATGGGTCCGGTCGGAACGGGCACACTTCGCCGAGGACCCCTCAAGGCCGTACTCCGACCTTCTGGTAACACAGTCGCAGAAGGGGTACGAGGTGCTCCCGGGGCCGGTGAAAACCGTTGGACCGGACCAGACGGTCACCCACCGTGAGGGACCGTCGGCAGTGTGCTGAACTCGTGAAGAGGCGCCCGTAAGAAGTTGCCTCAGTACCTCAACTCGGCTTGACCCAAGGGCCGTACAGGACTTACGTTCTGAATGTGCGGCCCCTGGGAGCCGCCCCACAGACGCGAAGCCCCCGGTTGTTCCCCCGTGATCGGGGGCTTCGTTCTGCCCTTTACCCCTTTTGTGTGCGCCGCGTGCGCTTCCTTGCTCACCCTCGGTCACCGAGCGGCGCCCGCCCGATCTGCTCCCACCTCGCCAAACGGCCTGTGCGGCACCCTTCGGCGGGCAGTGGAACCGCAGGTACGATGCCCTCGGTGCGACCATCGAACGGCTGCTTCGCGCATCTGCAACTCCGGTCCGCGGCACAGCGGTTCGACCAACGGCGGCCATCGGGGGGAGCCCGGGGGCCAACCACGGGGGCACGGTTTGTGGGGGACGTGATGGATTTCGGCACGCAGGGCCTAGAGGCCCCGGCCGACCTCGCCTGGCTGCGAGGCGTGGACGCCTACACGATGGGCGCCTATCCGCAGGCGGAGGAGGAGTTCCGCGCCGCGGTACGGATGGATCCCGGGATGGCCGACGGCTGGCTCGGGCTGCACGCGCTGCGCGTCGACACGACGACCGCGCTGCTGAGAATGTTCCGGCACCGGGACCGCTTCGGCGAACAGCGCGCCCGGCACCGCCGGGCGCTCAACTCCTGGTACTGGCTGGGCTGGTGGGTGCAGCCGGTGCTGGAGAACCCGCGCGATCTCCTGCTCGCCCACGCCTCGCACTGGCTGGACGGCCGGCACGTCCCGGAACTCGACCGGGCCCTCGCCGGACTGCCGCCCGTGGACGCCGACCCCCAGGTCCGCTTCCTGCACGCCTGCCGGGCCTACCTGGTCAAGGACTGGGAGCAGCTGGTCCGGCACACCGACCCGCTCCTCGACGATGCCATGCTCGGCATCGAGGCAGGGCTCTTCGGCGGCATGGCCCGGGTCCGCCTCGAGATGTACGGCCAGGCCGAACCGCTGCTCTCGGCGGCGCTGATGCGCTGCCGCAGCGAGCAGCCGCAGCGCAAGGAGCTGCGCTACTGGCTGGCGCGGGCACACGAGGGCACCGGGCGCAGCGCCGCCGCGCTCCCCCTCTACCGGGCCGTGCACCGGGTCGACCCCGCGTTCATGGACACCTCGGCACGGCTGGCCGCGATCGCCGAGGGCGACGGATACGACGACAGCGCCGACCTCGCGGCGATCACGCTCATCGGCGCCGGGCAGGACGTCGTGGACGGGCCGGACCTGCTCGACCCGCTCTTCGGCACGGAGGGCCGCGATCTGCGGTTCGGGGAGTCCGAGCCGCCGGCCGGGGCGATGCCCTCGGTGGTCGATCCGGCGGTGCGCGAGAAGGTCGTACCCTCGCCTCCGCTGCCGGCCGGGCCGACCGACCCCGCGCTGCTCGAGGAGGCGCTCGCCGAGCTGGAGCGCATGGTCGGGCTTGAGCCCGTGAAGCGGCAGGTCAAGGCGCTGTCCGCGCAGCTGAACATGGCCCGGCTGCGGGCCGGGCAGGGGCTGCCGGTGCAGCCGCCGAAACGCCACTTCGTCTTCTCCGGCCCGTCGGGCACCGGGAAGACCACGGTCGCCCGGATTCTCGGGCGGGTGTTCTACGCACTCGGCCTGTTGGGCGGGGACCACCTGGTGGAGGCCCAGCGGGCCGATCTGGTGGGCGAGTACCTCGGCCAGACCGCCGTGAAGGCGAACGAGCTGATCGACTCCGCGATCGGCGGGGTGCTGTTCGTGGACGAGGCGTACTCGCTGTCCAACTCCGGCTACGGCAAGGGGGACGCCTACGGCGACGAGGCGTTGCAGGTGCTGCTGAAGCGGGCCGAGGACAACCGCGACCACCTGGTGGTGATCCTGGCCGGCTACCCGGAGGGCATGGACCGGCTGCTGGCCGCCAACCCCGGGCTCTCCTCCCGCTTCACGACCCGCGTGGACTTTCCCTCCTACCGCCCCCTTGAGCTGACCTCGATCGGCGAGGTGCTGGCCACGGAGAACGGTGACGCCTGGGACGAGGAGGCGCTGGAGGAGCTGCGGTCGATCGCCGGGCACGTGGTCGACCAGGGATGGATCGACGAGCTGGGCAACGGACGGTTCCTGCGGACGCTGTACGAGAAGAGCTGCGCCTACCGGGATCTGCGGTTGTCGGTGTATCCCGGGGCGCTGTCGCGGGACGACCTGGCCACGTTACGGCTGCCGGACCTGATGCAGGCGTACGGGGAGGTGCTGTCGGGGCGGGGACCGCAGGATCCGGCCGGTATGTAGGTGCGGGTTTCGTCCGCCACCGCGACCGCCACCGCCCACGCACCGCCCGCCCGGCGTGCGCTGCCGGGTCCTGGTACTCCGTGGCCGGCAGCGGGCCGGGGACGCGCTCGCTTCGCTTGTGACGGCGGCCGCCACAACACCCCTGGAACGGCATCGGTTTCCCGGACCGGCCTGAACCCGTGCTCGACGGAACCGTCGGCGAGCGCCCGCGGGATGGGCATCGGACAGGTCTTCGGTCACAGTGGACGTACTCGGTCTAGGGGGATGCCGTGGTGGCGGAAGAAGGACCGGTGCCGGAGCCCGGTCTGTTCGAGCTGGAAACCGTCGTGGTGGGGCAGCCGAAGCGGTCATGGTGGCGCAGATACACGGGGCCCGATCTGGTCCTGTCCACCATGACGGGGACCCCGCTCGGCCAGGTCACGTACACCGACGACACGCACTTCGTCCTCACCGCGACGTCCGGCGAGTTCATCGTCCGTATCGAGCAGTTCGGACCGGGGTCGTTCCGCTTCATCGACGCCGCGGACCGGGAGGTCGGCACCGTCGATGATGCCCGTGGACTCGTCAAGGCCCGCCGACTGGACCTCCGGACGGAGCGGGGACGCCGGCTCCTCCTCACCCGGCCGGGTCTCCTGTACTCCGAATGGCATCTCACCGAGACCGATCCGGAAGGGGGCCCGGCGCCGGAGATCCTCGGCCGGGTCACGGCGAGCACCGTCGACTCGTGGATCGGGTTGCAGCAGTACGTGGTCGAAGCGGACCCCCGCCTGGACGCCTCCGATCGGCGAACCCTCGTCAGCTCGGTCGTCTGTCTGCACCTGCTCCGCCGGCCTCCGGGCGACAACGCCACGCCGATGTGAGCCGGGCCCCGCCGCCGCGGCCGGGGCATACCTGCCCGAGCGGGCCGGGATCCCGGCCGCTCCCGTCCGCTGTCACCGGGTACGAAGCGGGAGCGGTCGTCGGCGGTGGGGCGTCGGCACCTGACGGCAGCCCGCGGCCCGCCATCGGTGCCTCCGGGGGACGGCGAGGTGCGGTGCCCCCGGTGGGACGCGGGAACCGCGGGGAACCGCGTGGCCGGCCGTCGCCGGGACGCAGTTCCCCGTGATGCTCAGCCCACCGCCACTTCCTCCGGCTCGTCGCTGGCCCGGGGCTCGGGCGGCATGGTCGGCCGTTCCTCCCGGTGTGCCGGGTCCGTCACCTCGCCCACCAGCAGTTCCAGCACGTCCTCCAGTGCCGCCAGCCCCAGGACCCTGCCATGGGCGTCGGCCACCTGGGCGAGGTGCGT
This sequence comes from Streptomyces sp. NPDC058683, assembly GCF_042716195.1. Taxonomy (NCBI): domain Bacteria; kingdom Bacillati; phylum Actinomycetota; class Actinomycetes; order Kitasatosporales; family Streptomycetaceae; genus Streptomyces; species Streptomyces sp. NPDC058683. Next base: position 60,373 of record NZ_JBHXSK010000036.1, on the reverse strand, counting down.
CGCCGCTCGGCGCATCACCGTCAGCGCGTCGTCCAGGGGCAGCTCGGCCCGTAGCGTCGTCATCGGGCGCCATATCTGCTGCGGCACCGCCCGGTCCGAGTCCTCCAGGTCGAGCACGTCCTTCACATGCACGTAGCCCATGAACGCACCGGACTCGGCGGCGACCGGGAAGCGGGAGTACCCGGTGCGGGCGGTGAGTTCCACGATCTGGCCCGGGGTGACCGATGGGGGGACCGTGATCAGGGACTCGCGTCGCAGGAGTACGTCCGTCACCGGGCGGGAGCCCAGTTCCAGCGCGTCCTCCAGCCGCTCCCGCTCCTCGGGGTCGAGGAGGCCCGCCTGGCCGGAGTCCTCGAGCAGCCGGTTGAGCTGCTCGCTGGTGACGACGGCCTCGACCTCGTCCTTCGGCTCCACCCGGAACAGTTTCAGGATGGCCTGGGCACAGGCACCCAGGGCGACCGTGATCGGCCGGCACACGCGGGCGAACGCCACCAGGCCGGGGCTCAGCCACAGCGCCGCCTTCTCGGGGGCCGCCATCGCCAGGTTCTTCGGCACCATCTCGCCGATGACGAGGTGGAAGAAGACGACTCCGGCCAGCGCGATCACATAGCCCAGCGGGTGGATCACGCCCTCGGGCAGGTGTACCGCCTCGAACACCGGCTCCAGCAGATGCGCCACGGTCGGCTCGGCCACCGCGCCCAGCGTCAGCGAGCAGACGGTGATGCCGAACTGGGCCGCGGCCATCATCTGCGGGAGGCGTTCCAGGCCGTAGAGGACCTGGCGTGCCCTGGCCGTGCCCAGCGGTTCGATCTGGCTGCGGCGGACCGAGACCAGCGCGAACTCCGCGCCCACGAAGAAGCCGTTGGTGAGCACCAGCAGGGCGGCGAAGACCAGTTGGAGGACGCTCATCGGACGGCCTCCGCGACGGCGGGGGCGGTGCGGACCAGGCGGACCCGCTCGGCGCGGTAGTGACCGACCCGGCGGACCGACAGCCGCCAGCCGGGCAGCTCGGCCCGGTCGCCGGGCGCCGGGATCCGGCCGAGGAGGTCGGCGACCAGGCCGGCGACCGTCTCGTACGGGCCCTCGGGCACGTCGAGGCCTATCCGCTGGAGGATGTCGACGCGGACACTGCCGTCGACGTCCCAGGCGGGCTTGCCGTCCTGCGACGGGGCCGCCGCGAGTTCCGGTGCGTCCGGGCTGTCGTGCTCGTCGCGGACCTCGCCGACGAGCTCCTCGACGATGTCCTCCAGGGTGACCACCCCGGCCGTACCGCCGTACTCGTCGACGACGACCGCGATGGGCTGCTCGGAGCGGAGCCGGGCGAGCAGCGGCTGGACCGGGAGGGTCTCGGGGACCAGCAGCGCCTTGCGGGCGATGCGGCCGACGGGGGTGCGCAGCCGGTCGTGGACCGAGACCGCCAGGGCGTCCTTGAGGTGGGCCATGCCGACGATCTCGTCGATCTTCTCCCGGTAGACCGGGAAGCGGGACAGGCCGGTGGCCCGGGTGAGGTTGACCACGTCCTCGGCGGTCGCCGAGTCCTGGAGCGCGCTGACCTTCACTCGGGGGGTCATGACGTGCTGCGCGGTCAGCTCGCCCAGGGACAGGGTGCGGACGAACAGGTCGGCCGTGTCCTGCTCCAGCGCGCCGGCCTGCGCGGAGTGCCGGGCCAGCGAGACCAGCTCGCCCGGGGTGCGGGCGGAGGCCAGCTCCTCGGCGGGTTCGACGCCCAAGGCGCGGACGAGCCGGTTGGCGACCGTGTTCAGCGCGGCGATGACCGGGCGGAACAGGCGCGAGAAGCGGGCTTGCGGGCCGGCGACGAAGCGCGCGACCTGGAGCGGCTTGGAGACCGCCCAGTTCTTGGGCACGAGTTCGCCGATCACCATCTGGATCGCCGAGGCGAGCAGCATGCCGACGACGACCGAGATACCGGAGACGGCGCCCTCGGGGAGGCCGATCGCGGTGAACGGGCCACGCAGCAGCTCGGCCAGTGCCGGTTCGGCGAGCATGCCGACGACCAGGGAGGTGATGGTGATGCCGAGCTGGGTGCCGGAGAGCTGGAAGGACAGTTCCTTCAGCGATTCGACGACCGTGCCGGCGCGTTTGTCGCCGTCGGCGGCGGCCTTCTCGGCCTCGGGTCGCTCCACGGTCACCAGGCCGAACTCGGCGGCCACGAAGAAGCCGTTGGCGAGGATGAGCAGGAACGCGGCTGCCAGGAGCAGCAGGGGGGTGGTCATGATGCCGCCGCCTCCGATTCGTCACGGACCCCGAATCGGGAGTCCGCGGTATGTCGGGAGGGGGCGGCGCAGGTACTACAGGACGATCCGTCCATCGCCGGAGAGGGTCACTCCTCGGGTAGCAGGAACCCCTGTGCGCCGGGCGCGCGACAGGGGCGGAGGCGGGACGTGAAAAGCCTCCGCCAACAGATTAATCAAGACAGGGCCCACTACGGCAGGGTGGACGACCCCGAGGTGGCCCCGAAGTTGCGTGATTTCAGCCCTGGTGCTGATCGGGGTCGTGGATCGCGTGGGCCTCGGCGAGGGCCCGCAGGGCCTTGGCGTCGGCGATGGCGCGCTGCTTGGCGATGCCCGGCTGGATGCCGAGCGCGGGCAGGCTGGTGCCGTCGCTGAGGTTCAGGAACACCCACGGGTCACCCGGTCGGAGGTTCACCTGGAGGATCTCCGCCCAGTCCAGACGCCGCTTGCTGGCGATGTTGACGACGGTGACCCCGGACTCGTCGGCGACCACCTTGACCCGGGCCAGCTGGGCCAGCACCCAGAAGATCAGCGCGCCGGTGATGACGAAGCTGAGCTGCTCCCCCGGGCCGAGCTGCTCCAGGAGCAGCGCGACCCCGGAGATGGTGGCGAAGATGGCGACGCCCGCGGTGAGCAGGATCACGCGGGTGTGGCCCGGCCGGAAGGTGACGGGAAGGGAAGGAAGTTCGGACATCTCTCGCGGGCGTTTCAGAGGCGGCAGGCGTGGATGGCCGTGGTCAGGATGGCGCGGGCGCCGATGTCGTACAGGTCGTCCATGATCCGCTGCGCGTCCTTGGTGGGGACCATGGCGCGGACGGCGACCCAGCCCTCGTTGTGCAGCGGGGAGACGGTCGGGGACTCCAGGCCCGGGGTGAGCGCGACGGCCTTCTCCAGCTGCTCGACCCGGCAGTCGTAGTCCATCATCACGTACGTCCGGGCGACCAGGACGCCCTGGAGGCGGCGCAGGAACTGCTGGACCTTGGGTTCCTCGATGTCGGCGCCGGCCCGGCGGATCACGATCGCCTCGGAGGTCATGATCGGCTCGCCGAAGACCTCCAGGCCGGCGTTGCGCAGCGAGGTGCCGGTCTCGACGACGTCGGCGATGACCTCGGCGACACCGAGTTCGATGGCGGTCTCGACGGCGCCGTCCAGGTGGACGACGGAGGCGTCGACGCCGCTGTCGGCGAGGTGCTTGGCGACGATGCCCTCGTAGGAGGTGGCGACCGTCTTGCCCTTCAGGTCCGCCAGACCGTCGGCCGCGCCGGGCCTGGAGGCGAAGCGGAAGGTGGAGCGGGCGAAGCCGAGCGCGAGGATCTCCTCGGCGTGGGCGCCGGAGTCCACGAGCAGGTCACGGCCGGTGATGCCGATGTCGAGGCGGCCGGAGGAGACGTAGATCGCGATGTCCCGGGGGCGCAGGTAGAAGAGCTCGACGTCGTTGACCGGGTCGACGATGCGGAGTTCCTTGGACTCCCGGCGCTGCCGGTAGCCGGCCTCATGCAGCATGTCCGCCGCAGGTCCTGAGAGGGAACCCTTGTTGGGGACGGCGATGCGCAGCATGAGGTCGGCTTCCTTTGCTCGAAAGGGGAGGTTTGTCGGAAAAAGTTCTACAGGTGGGCGTAGACGTCGTCCAGCGAGATTCCGCGGGCGACCATCATCACCTGGACGTGGTAGAGCAGCTGCGAGATCTCCTCGGCGGCCGCTTCCTTGCCCTCGTACTCGGCGGCCATCCAGACCTCGGCGGCCTCTTCGACGACCTTCTTGCCGATGGCATGGACCCCCTTCCCGACCAGCTCGGCGGTGCGGGACGTGGCGGGGTCGCCGTGGGCGGCCTTGTGCTGGAGCTCGGTGAAGAGCTCCTCGAAAGTCTTGTTGGACATGGTGAGCGCCAGACTACGCCAACTGCCGCGTCGCTCAGTGCCAGGGTTCAGATACTGAGCGGAGGGTGGCCGCCGTCGCCACCGCCGCCGTCACCGCCTCGTGGCCCTTGTCCTCGTTGGAGCCCTCCAGGCCGGCCCGGTCCAGGGCCTGCTCCTCGTTGTCGCAGGTGAGCAGGCCGAAGCCGACCGGGACGCCGGTCTCGACGGAGACCTGGGTGAGGCCCTGGGTGACGCCCTGGCACACGTACTCGAAGTGGGGGGTCCCGCCGCGGATGACGACGCCGAGGGCGACCACCGCGTCGTAGCCGCGGCCGGCGAGGGCCTTGGCGGCGACCGGGAGCTCCCAGCTGCCGGGGACCCGCAGCAGGGTCGGCTCGTCGATCCCCAGGTCACGCAGGGCGCGCAGGGCGCCGTCCACCAGACCGTCCATCACCTTCACGTGCCACTGGGCCGCGATGACGGCGACCCGCAGGTCGCTGACATTGCGTACGGACAACTCCGGTGCACCCTTGCCGCTCACGTCTCTCCTCAGTGCTGTTTCTTTACTGGTTGCCGCAACCGGACACCGCAGGGGTGTCCAGCCAGGGCAGGTCGTGGCCCATCCGGTCCCGCTTGGTGCGCAGGTAGCGGAGGTTGTGCTCGCCCGCCTGTACGGGCATCGGCTCCCGGCCGGTGACCTTGAGGCCATGGCTGAGCAGCGCGTCGGTCTTGTCGGGGTTGTTGGTCATCAGCCGGACTCCGCGGACGCCGAGGTCGGTGAGGATCTGGGCGCCGGCGGCGTAGTCGCGGGCGTCGGCCGGCAGGCCGAGTTCCAGGTTGGCGTCGAGGGTGTCCCGGCCGCGCTCCTGGAGTTCGTACGCGCGCAGCTTGGACAGCAGCCCGATGCCGCGTCCCTCGTGTCCGCGCAGGTAGACGACGACACCCCGGCCCTCGTCCTGGATGCGCTCCAGGGCGGCGTCGAGCTGGGGGCCGCAGTCGCAGCGGGCGGAGCCGAAGATGTCTCCGGTGAGGCACTCGGAGTGGACCCGGACCAGGACGTCCTCGCCGTCGCCGATCTCGCCGTGGACGAGGGCGACATGCTCGACGCCGTCGGTGGTGGAGCGGTAGCCGTACGCCGTGAACGTCCCGTGCTTGGTGGGCAGGTTGACCTCGGCCTCGCGACGGACGGTGGGCTCGGCGGAGCGCCGGTAGGTGATCAGGTCCGCGATGGAGATGATCGTCAGGCCGTGCTTGCGGGCGAACGGGATCAGCTCGGGGAGGCGGAGCATCCGGCCGTCCTCGCCGGCGATCTCCACGATGGCGCCGGCCGGGCGCAGGCCCGCGAGGCGGGCGAGGTCGACGGCGGCCTCGGTGTGGCCATTGCGGACCAGGACGCCACCGGGCCGGGCGCGCAGCGGGAAGACGTGGCCGGGGCGGACCAGGTCCGTCGGCTCGGCCTGGCCGCTCGCCAGCAGCCGGAGCGTGGTGGCGCGGTCGGCGGCCGAGATGCCGGTGGTGACGCCGTGCGCGCCGGAGGCGTCCACGGAGACGGTGAACGCGGTCTTCATCGACTCGGTGTTGTCACCGACCATCTGCGGCAGGTCGAGCCGGTCCAGCTCCTCGCCCTCCATGGGGGCGCAGATCAGGCCGCGGCACTCGCTCATCATGAAGGCGACGATCTCGGGGGTGATCTTCTCGGCGGCGATGACGAGGTCGCCCTCGTTCTCGCGGTCCTCGTCGTCGACGACCACGATCGGCCGGCCGGCCGCGATGTCGGCGATGGCCTGCTCGACCGGGTCGAGGGTGAGGTCCTCGACGCCGTCGGTGCTGTACAGGATCGGTGCCGCGGTCATGCGGGTGCCCCTTCCAGAGCGGGCCGCGAGCCCTGGCGGGAGCGCAGCCACCAGTCGCGCATGCCCCACAGGACGAGCGCGCCGTAGATGACGTAGACGAAGCCGGAGAAGGCGTAGCCGTTGGCGAAGTTGAGGGGGACGCCGACCAGGTCGACCAGGAGCCAGGCGATCCAGAACTCGACCATGCCGCGGGCCTGGGCGTACATGGCCACGACGGTGCCGACGAAGATGTAGGCGTCCGGCCAGGGGTCCCAGGACAGGGACGGGTAGGCCTTGAAGAACACGGCGACGGCGACGGTGCCGACGGCCGCGGCGGCGACCATCGCGCCGCGTTCGCGCCAGGTGGCGAACCGGGGGGTGATATGACCGTCACCGCCGTCTTCGGCCCGACCCCTGTTGCGGTTCCACTGCCACCAGCCGTACAGCGCGACGACCATGACGACGGCCTGCTTGCCGGCGCTGCCGGTGAGATGGCCGTAGAAGGCGCCGAAGAGGATGAGGCCGGAGGCGAACTGGACCGGCCAGCTCCACAGGTTGCGGCGCCAGCCGAGGGCGAGAGCGGCCAGGCCGAGGATGTTGCCGATCATGTCCGACCAGAGGATGTGCTGGCCGAACAGGACGAAGGCCTCGGAGTTCAGCCAGTTCACCGGCCTGCTCCCCGCGTGTTCGCGAGCAGGCGCTCCACGTACTTGGCGACGATGTCGACCTCGAGGTTGACCGGGTCGCCGGGCTGCTTGCGGCCGAGCGTGGTCAGGTCGAGGGTGGTCGGGATGAGGCTGACGGTGAAGTAGTCGGGGCCGGCCTCGACGACGGTGAGGCTGATGCCGTCGACGGTGATGGAGCCCTTCTCGACGACATAGCGGGCGAGGTCGGCGGGGAGCGAGACCTTGACGATCTCCCAGTTCTCGGACGGGGTCCGGGACAGCACCTGACCGGTGCCGTCGACATGGCCCTGCACGATGTGGCCGCCGAGCCGGGAGCCGACGGCGGTGGGGCGCTCCAGGTTGACGCGGGAGCCGACGTCCAGCGCGCCGAGGGAGGAACGCTTGAGGGTCTCCTGCATGACGTCTGCGGTGAACTCGTCGCCCTCGTGCTCCACGACGGTCAGACAGACCCCGTTCACGGCGATGGAGTCGCCGTGCTGTGCGCCCTCGGTCACTACGGGGCCACGGAGCCGGAAACGAGAGGCGTCGCCGAGATTCTCGACGGCGGTGATCTCACCCAGCTCTTCGACGATTCCGGTGAACACTTCCCGGGTCCTCCTGCCTCAACGGGGCACGGACTCCGGGGCCTGTCGACGAACGACAGAAAGGACGGAAGAGCACACCGGGAGCGACGCCGACAAGGTCCCGCCCGTGACGGACGAGACCAGATACGGCGGCGCGCACAGATACATGCTCGCCCGCCGCGCACTGCCTCCCATCCGGACTTTAACCGTCGGTCCAGGAATTTCACCTGGTCAACCGGCCGCTGGAAGCGGACGGGTCGCGGACTGTAACCGCCGGTTCGGACTTTCACCGACCCCGGAGTGCGCTGCTTCTGGTACACGGCCAGTGTGCCACGCCCGAGGGTGGTCCATACAAGGCAACCGTGTGGGCTGCCTCACAGACCGTGTCGCTGGACTTCCCTGACGGGATGTCATGCGCGTGAGCGACGCCCAACGGGCCCTCGGACCAGGCATCTTGACTCGATCCGCAGCTCTTGACCCTACTGGTCTAGTCCATTTATCGTTCGAGCGAGCCCGGCGGCGGTGACGACGGCCCTTGCCCGTCGCCGGGTCACCCACCAGGTCGGTCGGGTCAGCGGTCCCGCGGCGCGAACAGTTCGTCCTGCGCGCGCTCCCGTGCCGTCAGCAGCGCTCCGCGCAGCACCGCCCCGCCGCCGAGGGCACTCGCCCGTACCTCCGTGGCCAACGGCGACATCCGGCGCAGCCGCTCCTCGACGCGGGCGGCGAGCGTGGCGGCGCCGGCCGAGCCGATCTCGCCGCCGAGGACCACGCAGCCGGGGTCCAGGATGGCGACGACGGCGGCGACGCCTACGGCGATGCGGTCGGCGAGGGCGTCGAGGAAGAGGGCAGGGGCTGCCGGGCCGGGTCGGCAGCCGTCTGCGCGAGCGTCGTGGCCGGTCGCGCCCACGCGGCGGTAGTCGCACATCGAATACGGCCCCGCGCCCCTTTGGGGCGCTGACGGGTCGCCGTCGGCTTCACGGCGCTCTGGGAACGCCTCGGTGCCTTCATCCATGCGCCGGACCGCCTCCCTGACCAGGGATGCCGCCGCGGGCTCGGGACCCGTCGACCCGGCCGGTTCCAGCCCGTGTTCCGCGGCCAGTTCGGCGATCGCGGCCGCCCCCACCAGCGAGTGGTAGCCGCCCGCGCAGTCCGTCGCCGACGGCAGTGCGTGCGTGCCCGGTACCGGCAGGAAGCCGATCTCGCCCGTGCCGCCGGAGGCGCCCCGGCGCAGGCTGCCGTCCAGGACGACGGCGGCGCCGCAGCTGTGCCCCAGCCAGAGCAGCACGAAGGTGTCGCGGTCGCGGGCGACGCCCTCCTGCTGCTCGGCGAGGGCGGCCAGGTTGGTCTCGTTCTCGACGCTGACCCGGGCCTCCGGGAACCGCTCCTGGAGGGCGGCGACCAGCCGGCGGTGCCAGGCCGGCAGGCCCGCCGAGTCGCGGAGTTCGCCGCTCGCCGGGTCGATGAGTCCGGGCGCCCCGATGCCGACGGTGTGCAACCGCCCGCCGCCGGCGGCCCCTGCCTCCTTGGCCGTCCGCTCGACCAGCTCCACCGCCTGCTCGACGGCCGCCGCCTCCCCCGCGGCCGCCTGCCCCGCCTCCGGCCCGACCGGCACCGACCCTTCGGCCAGCACCCGCCCCACCAGGTCGGACACCAGCACCGAGACGCTCTCGGTGCGGACGTCCACGGCGGCCAGGCAGGCGCGGTCGGCGACGATGCCGTACAGCCGGGCGTTCGGCCCCCGGCGCTGTTCGCCGGACTCGCCGACCACGGTGATCAGGCCGGACGCGGTGAGCCGTTCCACGAGGTCGGCGACGGTCGGCCGGGACAGCCCGGTCAGCTGTTTCAACTGCCCTGCCGTGAGCGGGCCTTGCTGCTGGAGCAGGGTCAGCGCGAGCCGGTCGTTGATGGCCCGGGCGGTGCTCGGTGATGCGGGCATGACGGGCATCCTCCCAGATCTCCGCGGCTCAGGACGGCCACATCGCTCCCTATCTATCAGGCAGGGTCCCTGATAGTTTACGGCGCGACAGCGGGGCGGCGCCCACCCGGGGAGGGGCAGGACCATGGAAGCCATGAAAGACGCGGACTACGAGCAGCACGAGGTGAAGCGCGCGCGGTACGCCGTCGCGGCCGTGTTCACCGTGCACGGTGCCGTCACCGGCTCGTTCGCGACCCGGGTGCCCTGGATCCAGGACCATGCCGGCCTGAGCGCGGGCCAGCTCGGCTTCGCGCTCGCCTTCACCGCGTTCGGCGCCTCGTGCTCGATGCCGCTGGCGGGCCGGATCAGCCACCGCTTCGGCAGCCGTACGGCGCTGCGCGGACTGATCGCGATGTGGACGCTGTCGCTGGTCCTGCCGTCCCTCGCGCCGAACCTGTACACGCTCTGCCTGGCGATGTTCGCGTACGGCGCCAGCGCGGGCATGGCCGACGTCGCGATGAACGCGCTCGGCGTGGAGGTCGAGCGGCTGCTCGGCAGGTCGATCATGTCGGGACTGCACGGCATGTGGAGCGCGGGCGCCCTGATCGGCTCGGCGGCGGGCACCCTCGCCGCACACCTCGGCTCGGACGCCCGGCTGCACTTCGCGCTGGCCGCCGCCGTCCTCACCGTGCTCGGTGTCCTGGCGGCCGGCCGGGTGCTGGACGTGCAGCCCGGCGAGGACGAGGAGCCGCCACCGCGGTTCGCGCTGCCGCCCCGGTCGGCGCTGCTGATCGGCACGGTCGGCTTCTGCGCGGTGTTCGCGGAGGGGGCGAGCCTGGACTGGTCGGCGGTGTTCCTGCGGGACCGGATGGACAGTTCGGCCGGGCTCGCGGCGGCCACCACCACGGGGTTCATGCTGACCATGGCGATCGCCCGGATCAGCGGGGACGCGGTGGTGAACCGCTTCGGCACGGTCCGCACCGTGCGCGCCGGGGGTGTGCTGGCCGCGCTCGGCGGGCTGCTGATCGTCCTCGCCGGGCATCCGGCGGTGGCGATGACCGGGTTCGCGCTGATGGGCCTCGGCATCGCGGTCGTCGTACCGCTGTGCTTCGCGGCGGCCGGGCATGCCGGGCCGAACCCCAGTCAGGCCATCGCCGGCGTGGCGACGATCACCTACACCTCGGGGCTGATCGCGCCCAGTCTGATCGGCGGGGTGGCCCAGGCGACCAGCCTGGTGGTGTCCTTCGGCGTGGTCACGGTGCTCACCTGCGGCCTGGTGGTGTTCGCCGGTGTGCTGCGGCCCGGGGAGCGCGCAGCGCGGGCGGAGGTCAGCCCGCAGGCCGCAGCAGTTCCCGGCCCGCGGCCCTGAAGCGCTCGCTCCAGGGGGCGGGGCGCAGGGTGGCCGCGTCCAGCCGGACCAGGACCCGGGTACCGTGCGCGTAGGTGGTCGCCCCGTCCGCGGAGCAGAACCGGAAGCCGTAGGTCAGGCCGGTGTTGCCGAGCCGTTCCAGCCAGAGATGGACGGCGTAGGTGCCCGGCCGGGTGACCGGCGCCTCGTAACTGATCCGGAGTTCCTTGACCGCGTTGCAGGCGTCCTCGGCCGCGGCCCAGTCGCCCTCGAAGACGAAGCCGTGCCCCTGCCAGAGCTCGGCCCAGGCCCGCTCGACCATCACCGGGTAGCGGGCGTTGTGGAGCAGCCCGAGCGCGTCCAGGTCGTCGAAGTGGACGGTGACGGGGATCAGCCGGCCGTAGGACAGGGCGGGGGCGGTCGGGGCTTCGGCGGTCACGGGTGGGGCTCCTGAGCGTTGCTGATATTTCGCTGACCTTCAGCTGACGCCAGTCTAAGCGAGCGCTCAGGAACCCCACCGGCGGCCTCAGCCCGCGATCGAGTCCAGCTGCTCGGCGGCCGGCCGCAGCGCCCAGAGGTCGCCGCCGGGCGGGGCCTCCAGCTGTCGTACCGCCCGCTGGGCCGCCTTGTCGCCGGCGTCGGCCGCCGCGTGGACGACGTCCGCCGCCGCGTAGCGGTGGAACTCCAGCTCCGGATAGGTCCAGGCGGCGGCCCCGGTCGCGGCGGGCAGCAGATAGTCCACGGCCTTGAACAGGCTCTGCCCGTCCGGCCCCCGGTAGGCCCAGAGGTCCACCCCGACATGCCGGCCGATGGCCGCGAGCCGGGTGTAGGCGACCAGGTCGAAGGTCGAGTAGTGCCAGCTCCTGGTCCGGGTCAGCTCCTGCGGCTGGCTCCCGTCGGCCGCGATCTGCGGGTCGATGCGCCTGGCCCGCGCGTCCAGCACGGTCTTCTTCGCCAGTGCCTTGTCGCCGGTCGCGTAGGCGAGGGCGGCGAGCTGCATGTCGTAGAAGGTGCCGTGGTTGTTGGCGGCGGCGCCCTCCTCCTTGCCGAAGGCGCTGTTCTTCAGCCAGTCACGGAAGTCCGTGTTCCAACCGCGCATCCCGGCGCGGTCGTCGGCGCTCCAGCCGGGTGCGCCGGTGGCGAGGATCGCGAGGGCGTCGACCACGCTCGTGTACGACTGGGAGAAGTCGATGATGCCGATGGCCCGGCCGTCGTACTTGCACGGGATGAACTGGGCGTGGTCGAGGTTCGGGTTCATCCGGGTCGCCGGGTCGAGGAACCAGGTGCGCAGGACCTGTCCGGCCTTCTCGGCGTACTGCCGCTTGCCCGTGTAGTACCAGGCCAGGGAGAGGTCGTAGGTCGAGTCGAAGACCTTCTCCACGTCCTGGCGGTCGGTGCCGGTGTCGACTTCGGGATTGCGCTGGCCGTCACGCTGGACGTAGGGGCAGCCCCAGGGGTTGTCGGCGGTGGGCGTGGTGGTGGGCCACCAGTAGGGGGCCTGGCTCAGGTAGTCGTGGACGTCGCCGCCGGGCGCGGGCTTCGGTTTGTCGACGACCGTCCAGGGGCCCTGGCCCAGCCAGGCGTCGGCACGGGTCGTCAGGTCCTTGACGGCCCGGCGCAGCCGGGGGTCGCCGCGGTCGAGGTCGGCCTTGGTCCGCTGCAGCCGGGCGCCGTCGAGGACGGCGGTGTCGGGCGCCTTCGGGGCCCTCGCGGTCGCATGGGCGGAGGGGACGACGACGGCCCCAATGGCCGCCAGTGCCGTCAGGACGACGGCCGTGCGGGATCTTCCACTCATCGAGCACTCCGATCAGACAGGAAGCAACCTATAATCAGATATGTGAACGTGGTTCACGAGTGGGACCGTGCGAGCGTAGGACCACCAGGTAGCCATGACAATGGTTCGGACCGTCTTCACGTACGAAGCCGTCTTCACAGCACTTCGAAGAAAGCGAACCCCCACCATGGATCTCGGCGTGCGCTGGAAACTGCACGGCGACGGGCGCACGCCCGCGCCCGGAGCGGTGGTACGCCCCGACGAACGGCTGTCCTGGCCCCGCACGGTCGGGCTCGGCGCCCAGCACGTGGTCGCGATGTTCGGTGCGTCCTTCGTCGCCCCGGTTCTGATGGGTCTGGACCCCAACCTCGCGATCATGATGTCCGGCGTCGCGACCGTGATCTTCCTGCTCGCGACCCGCGGCCGGGTCCCCAGCTACCTGGGCTGCTCCCTGTCCTTCGTCGGGGTCGCGGCCGTCATCCGCGCCCAGGGCGGCACCAGCGCCACCGTGACCGGCGCGGTCTTCGTGGTCGGCGCCGTGCTCTTCCTGATCGGCCTGGCCGTCCAGCGCTTCGGCGCCCGGATCATCCACGCCGCGATGCCGCCGATCGTCACCGGCGCGGTCGTGATGCTGATCGGCTTCAACCTGGCCCCGGTGACCGCCTCCACCTACTGGCCGCAGGACCAGTGGACCGCGCTGCTGGTGATGTCCTTCACCGGTCTGGCCGTCGTCTGTCTGCGTGGTTTCTGGTCACGTATCGCGATCTTCCTGGGCCTGGTCTTCGGGTACGTCCTGTCCTGGGCCCTCGACCGGATCTTCGGCAGGATCCACTCCACGGGCCCGGGCGGCAAGGTCACCGACCACTGGCGCCTCGACCTCTCCGGCGTCGGCAAGGCGGACTGGATCGGGCTGCCGTCCTTCCACGGACCGTCCTTCCAGTGGTCGGCGATCCTCGTCGCCCTCCCGGTCGTGATCGCCCTGGTCGCGGAGAACGCCGGACACGTCAAGGCCGTCGGCGAGATGACCGGCGAGTCCCTCGACGACCGGCTCGGCACGGCGATCTCGGCCGACGGGGTCGCCTCCATGCTCTCCACCGCCGTGGGCGGCCCGCCCAACACCACCTACTCCGAGAACATCGGCGTGATGGCCGCGACCCGGGTCTACTCCACCGCCGCCTACTGGGCCGCCGCCGGCTTCGCGCTGCTCTTCGGCGTCTGCCCCAAGTTCGGCGCGGTCGTGGCCGCGGTCCCGGGCGGGGTGCTCGGCGGCATCACCGTCATCCTGTACGGCATGATCGGCCTGCTCGGCGCCCAGATCTGGCTGCACGCCAAGGTCGATCTGCGCAACCCGCTGAACCTGGTCCCGGCGGCCGCGGGCATCATCATCGGCGTCGGCAACGTCAGCATGAAGTTCACCGACACCTTCTCCCTCAGCGGCATCGCCCTCGGCACGCTGGTCGTCATCGTCGGCTACCACGTCCTGCGCGCCTTCGCCCCCGCCCACCTCAAGGGCCGGGAACCGCTGCTCGACGAGGGCACCAGCTCCTACGACGACGCCAAGTCGTAGGCGTACGACGGCGTGAAGGTCCCAGCGGCGCCCTTGCAGCCGTCGGACTCCCCCGGCAGTTTGATCCACAGATAGGCGTCGATCCGCGCCTGCCCGGTGTGAAGCGTGGGCGCCTGCCCGATCCGCCGCCCCGCCGGGTCGCACCAGGCGCCGTTCGCCGGGGGGCCGTTGCCGTTGCGGCTGGTGTCGATCACCGCGCCGAGCGAGGCCGGACCGCCGAGGGCGTCGAGGACCTGACGGTCGTAGGCGATCTCGTCGGCGGTGGTACGGAAGTTGGAGACGTTGCTGAAGATGCCGTCACCCGACCTGGCTCCGGCCTGCCCGAGCAGGGCCGCCTGCCGGGCGGGCGGGTTCCAGCCGGAGTGCCCGGCGTCGTAGTAGACCCGGGTCTTCGGGCCGGCCGCCTTCAGCACCCGGCCGGCGCGGGCCAGCGAGGCGAACCGGGCGGCACGGCGGGCGGCGGAGAGGCACCCGGACTGGGCGACGGAGTCCGGCTCCAGGATCACGATCACCTCGCCGGAGCCCAGCCCCCGCGCGAAGGCGTCGATCCAGCCGTCGTACGCACGCAGATCCGGCGCCCCGCCCTGCGAGGCCCCGCCGCAGTCCCGGTCCGGGATCGCGTACGGCACCAGCACCGGGACCCGGCCCTGCGCCAAGGCCGACGAGGTGACGGAGCGGACGCGGGAGGTGATGGCCGCCGGGGCGAAGTCGGCGAACCACACGGCGGCCGGCCGGTCGGCGATGCGGTTCGCGATGACGGCGGCGCGCGGATCGTCCGGGTGGGCGCGGACCCAGTCGGCGACCTGGGAGTCGGGGTGGCGGTAGAGGCGGGGCGCCTGCTGCTTTCGGACCGTGGGAGCAGCCGGGCTCGGCGTGGCCCGCCGGAGAGTCGGTGCGGGCTTCGGGGCGGGTACCGCGGAGCCGGGCGGCGTACCGGACCGTGTCGTCTGCCGCGACGCCGGAGCCGTCGTACGCACCGCCGTCGCCCCGGACGTGGTCACCGCGGTCGTGCGCACCACCGCCGGCCGGGCCTGACCCGCTCCCCCGCCGCCCTCGTCGCCGAGCGCCGAGAGCATCCCGGTCGCGGTGCCCACGGCGGCCACGACCGAGGCGACCGCGAGCATGACCGCCCGCCTGCCCTCGCCGCTCCGCCGGGCATGTGAGCCAGGCACGCTGTGCTCCCCCTCCCGCGCCACGGGTCCGTCCCCCGTTCCGGGGATGCGCCGGGCCCGTCGGCACGCCCGCCAGCCTAGGGCTGGGACCCTTCCCCCATGGCGCACTCGGAACACCTCACCGCTCCGGTCGACACCGTCGTCTCCCGGATGCGCGCCCTGGACGCGGCCCTGCCCGAGCGGGACGGGATCGCGGTCTTCAACCGTGTCTACCTCTCCGTCACGGAGGAGGTCGAACGGCGGCTGGACGCGGGCCGGTTCGGGGACCCCAGAGCCGCCGCGACGCTGGACGTACGGTTCGCGGAGCGGTACCTGGCCGCCGTGGACGCGGCCGCCGGCGACCGCCGTCCGCCGGCCTGCTGGCGGCCGCTGTTCCAGTTCCGCCGCCATCCCGGTGTACGTCCGCTGCAGTTCGCGCTCGCGGGCATCAACGCGCACATCGGGCACGACCTGGCGCTGGCCGTGGTGGACAGCTGTCGTACGCTCGGCTGCGAACCGGCCGACCTGGAGGACGAGTTCGACCGCGTGGGCGAACTCCTCGTCTCGCTGGAGGAGCGCATCCGCGAGGATCTGATGCCCGGTCCCGACCTGCTCCAGATCGCCGACCCGCTGACCCATCTGCTCGGTTCCTGGAGTCTGGAGCGGGCCCGGGACGCGACGTGGTCGGCGGCGCGGGCGCTGTGGGCGCTGCGCCGATTCGGGGACCTGGCGGAGGAGTTCACCGAACGGCTGGACGCGGCCGTGGGGCTGGCGGGCCGGATGCTGCTCACCCCGCTGCGCGGCTGACGTGGCCTGATCCGATCGACGCGCGAGCCGCTTCGGCATCCCCTTGTGATCGCCTTACGTTGACGCCACTCACCCGATCGCGAAGGAGCACCGGAATGACGACGCGGCTAGGCCTCAGCCTCCCCCAGATGCGGCAGTACTCCCTCGGCACGGACGTTGCCGACGTGGCCCGCACCGCCGAGGAGATCGGCTACGACAGCCTGTGGGTCTTCGAGCGGGCCCTCTTCCCGGAGCCCGCCACCCAGGGCCTTTACGGCGTCGAGGGCCTCCCCTGGCCGGACGCGTACCGGGACGTGGCCGAGCCCCTGGTCACGCTCGCCCTCGCCGCCGCGGTCACCGAGCGGGCGCGGCTGGGCAGCAGTGTGCTGGTGGCGCCGCTGCACGTGCCCTTCCAACTGGCCAGGTCCCTGGCCTCGCTGGACGCGGCGAGCGGCGGCCGGGTGATCGCCGGCCTGGGCACCGGCTGGTCGCTCGACGAGTACGCGGCCGCCGGAATCCGGCCGTTCGAGGAGCGCGGCAAGGTGCTCGACGAGGTGATCGAGGTGTGCCGGGCGGTGTGGGGCCCGGACCCGGTGAAGTACGACGGCCAACTGACGAAGATCGCCTCCGCCGTGGTCGGTCCCAAGCCCGCCCGGCCGATCCCGATCCTGCTGGCCGCGGGCAACCAGAAGGCCCGGCGGCGGCTGGTCGACCACGCCGACGGCTGGCTGCCGGTGGGCATGGGCGCCGAGCAACTGGCCGCCCAGTGGCGGGAGTTGCAGGACCTGGCGGCCGAACGCGGCCGCACGGAACCGATCCAGACGGTCGTGCGGGTCAACGCCGTGCACACGGCCAAGCCCTATGACGGCCCCGACCGCCAGCCCTTCCAGGGCAGCGCCGACCAGATCGTCGAGGACCTGGTGGCGCACGCGGCGGTCGGCCTGGAGGAGATCCTGGTCGACCTCCAGACCACTCCGCGGGACGCCCAGGAACTCAAGGACGTCGCCGCGGAGGTGTACGAGAAGGCTCGGGCGGCCGGGGTCTAGTCCTCGGGGAGTTCGACCGGGGCGATCTCGTCGTAGAGGTCACCGGGGCCCGGGTTGGCCGGGTCGGTCTCGCCACCGAAGTGGTGCATGACGCCCCAGACCGCGTTCAGCGCGGTCTGGACGGCGCCCTCGGCCCAGCCCGCCGTCCAGGAGATGTCGTCGCCGGCGAGGAAGATGCCCCGCTTGTCCGCGGGCAGCCGCTCCTGCATGAAGTGCGTGAACAGGCGCCGCTGGTAGCGGTAGTGGCCGGGCAGGTTGGCCTTGAACGCGCCCATGAAGTAGGGCTCGTTCTCCCAGGAGACGGTCACCGGGTTGCCGATGATGTGCTTCCTGATGTCGACGTTCGGGTAGATCTCGCCGAGCGACTTCAGCATCACCTCCATCCGCTCGTTCGCGGACAGCGGCAGCCACTTCAGGCTGTCGTCGCACCAGGTGTAGGACAGGCAGATCACGGCGGGCCTGTCCGGGCCGTCGTCCAGGAGGTAGGTGCCACGCGTCATCCGGTCGGTGAGCGTCATCGACATGACGTCCCGGCCCGTCGGGTTTCCCCTGTCGTCGACGGCCTTGTCCAGCCAGAAGGGCCGGTCGACGGGCACGAACAGCTTCGAGGACTCCATGTAGTGGGTGCGCTCGATGGCGGTCCAGTGGTCGATCGGGAAGAGCGAGTCGTCGCAGGCGATCTTCGACAGCAGCATCCAGGACTGGGCGGTGAAGATCGCCGCCTGGTAGGTGCGGATGTCGCCGTTCGCGTCCGTCACCGTGATCCGGTTGCCGGTGGTGCGGTGCAGCCGGGTCACGGCGGGGCGCGGCTCGCCGTTCTCGTGCAGTTGCGCGAGCGAGGTCCCATACGCCCAGTGCACGATCTTCTCCGGCTCGCGCTCCCAGAGTCGCAGCGGGAGTTGCTGGCTGCCGCCGACGATGCCGCGGTGGTGGTCGTCGGCCTCGGTGTAGACGACGCGCAGGATCTCCAGGATCGAGTTCGGGAAGTCCGTGTCCCAGCCGCCCGTCCCGAAGCCGACCTGGCCGAAGATCTCGCGGTGCCGGAAGGACCTGAAGGACTCGGAGTCGCAGAGGAAGCCGTAGAAGGTCTGGTTGTCGAGCTTCTCGACGAGCCGGGACCAGATCTCGCGGATGCGCGGCACGTCCCGCTCGCGCAGGGCGCGGTTCATGTCGGAGAAGTCGGCGCCGTCTTCGAGGCACTTGTTCCAGGCGTCGGCGACGTCGCGGTAGACCTGCGGCAGGTCGGCGGCCGTCTCGGCGTAGTGCGACTCGCCCTTGAGGTCGACGACGGTCGAAGGGGTCGCCTCCGCGAGGGGGTTGGGGAACGGGCGCGTCTCCAGTTCCACCAGGTCGATGTAGTGCTGGAGGGCGGTGGAGGAGGGCGGGAAGCGCATCGCGCCCATCTCGGCGCTCAACGAGGGGTCGCAGCCCTCGAAGCCGACGGTCCGCAGCCGGCCGCCGATCCGGTCGGCCTCGTACACGACCGGCTTCAGGCCCATCTTCATCAGCTCGTAGGCGGCCACGATGCCGGACAGCCCGCCGCCGATGACGGCGATCTCGGTGCCGTGCTCGGTCGCCGGTACCTGGCCGAGGCCCGCCGGATGGGCGAGGAAGTCGTCGTACGCGTACGGGAAGTCCGGCCCGAACATGGTGATCGGCGGCTGCTGCTCGTCTGCGTGCTCGACGGCGTTGGGCACGGTGGACGTCATGGGGTACGGACTCCTTGCGACATGCGAAAAGGTGCGAGAAGAGGGGCGAGAGGGGGCAGGTCAGACCAGGGACCCGTAGAGGCCGGGGCGGCGGTCCTTCAGGTACGGGTTCGCCTCGCGGGAGGCGGCGAGGAGGGCGGGGTCGACGTCGGCGAGGACCAGTTCCTCACCGCGGCCGGCCCGGGCGCGGGCGACCCCGTCGGGTCCGGCCAGCGCGGACAGCCCGAAGAACTCGAACTCGCCTTCCTGGCCGATGCGGTTGGCGTAGGCCACGTACATCTGGTTCTCCCAGGCCCGCACCGGGACCAGGGACTCGGCGACGAGCTCGAACGGGTGCATGTTCGCCGTCGGGACGAGCAGCAGGTCGGTGCCGGCCAGCGCGTGGGCGCGGACGAGCTCCGGGAACTCCACGTCGTAGCAGATCATGATCCCGACGGTGAGGCCGTTCAGCTCCGCCTGGACGACCGGCTGGTCGCCCGGGGTGAAGTGGTCCCGCTCGAAGCCGCCGAAGAGGTGGGACTTGCGGTAGTTCGCGAGCCGGGTGCCGTCGGCGGAGATCAGCTGGGCGGAGTTGTGCACGTGGTCGCCGGCGCGCTCCGGGTAGCCGTAGGCGATCGCCAGGCCGTGCCGGTGGGCCAGCTCGGCGATCGCGTCCGCGCAGTCGCCGTCGGCGGGCTCGGCGAGGCGGGCGATGTCGTCGCCGATCGCGTAGCCGGTCAGGAACATCTCCGGTGCGACGAGCAGCGCGGCACCCGCGGCGGCGGCCCGGCCGGCGGCCTCGTCGAGCACCTTGAGGTTCTCGACGGTCGAGCCGGGGCGGCCGGAGCTCTGGAGCAGGGCGGTGCGCATACGGGTCCTCACCGGGTACGGAGGGGGTCTGGGGCCCTTTAGACGGTAAGTCGGCGGGCCGGGCCGGACAAGGAGGAGCCGTTGCGCGTGGCCGAGCGGTTCGTTGCGTGATACAGGTGTCCGGCGGCGATTCGTTGCGCCGGATATCTCCCTACAGCTCCCTCAGCCGCTCGACGATCTCCTTCAGGAGCGCGGGGTCGGCGCCCGGGCCGGCCGGTTCCACGCGGCGCGGCCGGTCGATGCGGACCAGGCCGGCCTCGGCGAGGTCACCGAGCAGGACGCGTACGACGGTGAGCGGCAGGTCGGCGTCCGCGGCGAGTTCGACGACCGGGCGGGCGCCGCGCCGCACCAGGGCGAGCAGGGTGGCGCGGGCATGGTCGAGATCCGGCTCGGCCGGGTCCGCGTCCACCGCCGTGACCTGGGACATGAGGTCGATGGTGTGCCGTCCGGACGGCTCGGTACGGCCTCGGGTCACGGTGTAGGGGCGGACCAGCGAGCCGGTCTCGTCCTCGTACCAGTGCTCGTCGCTCACCGCAGGGTCAGGGGGTCGAGCGTGCGGCCGCGTCCAGGTGGCGGCCGAGGCGGCGGACGAGCAGCGCCATCTCGTGGGCCAGCTGGCCGACGTCGGTGCGGACGTCGCTGAGGACGGCGAGGCGGCTGCCGTGCCCGGCCGGGGTCACGAAGAGGTAGGCCTCGTCGAGCATCACCATGGTCTGCCGCACCTCTCCGGCGCCGAACCGGTCTCCGGCCGAGCGGGCCAGGCTGTGGAAGCCGGAGCAGACGGCCGCGAGATGCTCGATGTCCCGCCGCCGCATCCCCTCGGAGTGGCTGAGCGGAAGCCCGTCCGCGGTGAGCAGCACGGCCTGCCGGACGTGGTCGGTCCGGGCGACCAGGTCGTCGAGAAGCCAGCCGAGGTCACTGCCGGGCCGGGCGCCGGGCTCCGGGCCGACGGGGGTGCGGCCGGGGCCGGGACCGGGGTCCGGGGCGGGGTGGTTGTCACTGGTCATCGGCGGAGGGCGTCCTTTCCTCGGTAGGGGTCGGCTCGTCCGTGTCGAGGGGCAGTCCCTTGCGCCCCCGGTCCAGACCCCGCTGGAGCGCTCCGAAGACCGCCCTCATCTCCTCGGCGTCCAGGTCACGTGCTTCGCTCGGCACCGGCTCGGCGCGCAGTTCGGGGGCGAGGGAGGCCTGGCGCCTGCGGGTGGGCAGCGCGGGGACGACGGGTGCGCGGGGCACGCCGGAACCGGTCTCCGCCGTGCCGCCCGAACGGACGTCGGCTTCCGCCACGACGTCCGGCCCACTCGGCCGAGCGTCCGCTTCCGCGACCCTGTCCGGCCTGCTCGGCGAGGCTTCCGCCGCCACCGCCACCACATCCGACCCGCCCGGCCAGACATCCGCCACGGCCGAAGCGCCCGGCCAGGCATCCGCCCCCGCCGACGCGCCGGACCCATCCGGCCAGGCATCCGCCTCCGTCGGCGCCACCGACCCGCCCGGCCAGGCATCCGCCTCCGTCGGCGCGTCCGGCCCGCCCGGGCGCGTGTTCTCCGCGAGGACCGTGGCACCACCGCGCACAGGCAGGGCGCCGGCCGCCGTGCCCGGGACGTGTCCCTCGGCCGGCGTCTTCGGCGCCCGTCGCTCTCCCGGCACCTCCGCGAGCACCGCCGTCGGCAGCAGCACCACCGCGGTGGTGCCCCCGTACGGCGAGTCCCGCAGGGTCACCTCGATGCCGTGCCGGGCGGCCAGGCGGCCCACGACGTAGAGGCCGAGGCGGTCGTGGCGGGTCGGGTCGAAGGCCTCGGGGTCGGTGAGGGTGCGGTGGGCCTCGGCGAGCTGCTCGGCGTCGAGGCCGAGGCCCCGGTCGTCCATCTCCAGGGTGAAGCCCCGGCCGACCAGGCCGGTGCGCAGGGTGACCTGGGTGTGCGGCGGCGAGAACACCGTGGCGTTCTCCAGCAGCTCGGCGACCAGGTGCACGACGTCGGCGACGGCGTCCGCGGCGACCCCGACCTCGGGCATCGGCGGCACCACGACCCGGGTGTAGTCCTCGATCTCGCCGACCGCCGAGGACACCACGTCGGCGACCGGCACGGGCCGCCGCCAGCGCCGCCCGGGGGTCGCGCCGGAGAGGATGATCAGGCTCTCCGCGTGCCGGCGCATCCGGGTGGTCAGATGGTCGATGCGGAACAGCTCGCCCAGGACGGCCGGGTCGTCGGTGCGCCGCTCCAGCGTGTCGACGAGTTTCAGCTGCCGGTGGACCAGGGCCTGGTTGCGGCGCGCGATGTTGAGGAGGACCGCGAACAGGCCCCTGCGCAGGGTGGCCTGCTTCACCGCCGCCTCGACCGCGGCCAGCCGCGCCCTGTTGAACGACCGGCCGACGTCGCCGATCTCGTCGTCCCCGGCCTCCCGGGCGGCCAGCGGCGGTGCCTCGGTGACCGCGTCCACGTCCTCACCGGCGCTCAACCGGTCCATCAGGGCGGGCAGTTGGTGTGCGGTGAGCAGGTCGGCCGCGTCCCGCAGGGTCTCCAGACGGCGTGAGATACGGCGCGCCCCGCGCACCGCGAACCACAGCGAGAGCCCCACCGCCGCCAGCCCGACCACACCGACGACGGCCGCCTTGGTCAGCTCCCGGTAGGCGAAGGTCCGGCCGCGTGCGGCGGAGTTCCGCGCCGATTCGGTGCACAGCAGCATGTACTGCTTGACGGCCCGGTCGGTGGTCGACCGCCAGGTGCCCGCGGCGACGGCCGCACCGGCCCGGCCCGCGCCCGCCCGCAGCAGCGCGTCCTCGCCGCGCACCAGCGAGCCGTGCAGTTCGCCGCGCTGGAACCGCTCGAACAGCGCCCGTGAGTCGGACGGCAGGTCGGGGACATAGGTCCGCTCGAAGACGCGCCGGTCCTCGATGGTCGCGGTGAGGCTGTCGTACTGCCCGTCGGTGAGCCGCCCGGCGGCCCGTGCCCCCGCGACCAGCGCGTCCTCGCGCGAGACGAACTCCCGCACCCGCACCAGCTCGATCACCACCTGCGACTCCCGGGCCAGCTGCCCGGCCTGGAGGGCGGTGAGGGTGGACTCGACGTCGAAACCGGGCTCCACCAGGGCGCTGTAGTCGCTGACGGCGCTGTCCCAGGAGATCTTCCGGGACAGCACCCGTCCGCGCAGTCCCTCCAGCCTGCCGGTGGCGCTCACCATCGCGTCGAGGGCCTCGCGCTGCCGGTCGCTGAGGCGGCCCCGGTCACCGCCCCGGATCGCGTCCCGCATGGCGTCCACCGCCCGGTCGGTGCGCCGCTGCTGGGCGAGCAGGCCGGCGGCGTTCGCCGTGTCGAGCCGGGCGCCCAGGTAGGCCGCCGACAGCCGCCGTTCGATCTGGATCTGCCCGACGGCGGTGTCGACGGGGGTGCCGAAGTCGTCGTACACCCCCTGGAGCCGGATCAGCGCGCGCAGTTCGGCGGTGACGGAGACCATGGCGAAGCTCCACAGCGCCGTCAGTGCGACGGCCGGGGCGAGAGCGAGGGCCACGATCCGCGCGCGGACGGTGGTGGGTCGGCGAGCGAAGCGAGACGGGGGTCCCCCCGGCCGGAGGGTGGGGGAGGGCCAGCGCATGGATTGCCTACCGGTGTTACCAGCGAGTAAGTAGCCCGGCACAAACTACGGGATGGCCCCCATGACCGCAATGGTTGCCCCGGGTAACACCGGGTCAGGGCTCGATGGCGAACCTGCTGAGAACGGCCGCGTGGTCGGAGGGCCAGTCGTTGCCCGCCACCTCGGGCCAGGGCGCCGGGGTGCCGCTGACACAGGTCCGGGAGTCGAGCACGCGCAGCCCCCTGTGCAGCACGTAGTCGATCCGGTCCTGCGGCTCGGGCCGCCCGCTGCCGTCCTCCCGCACGGGGTGGATGGGCGACCAGGTGTGCCCCGGCGCCGTCACCGGATCCGGGTGGACCTCCCGGTAGGAGTCGCGGAACCCGGCCTCCTCGGCGGCCTTGGTCACCGGCCACTCGACGTCCGTCCAGTCCAGGTGGGACGGGCAGTTGAAGTCCCCCACGAGCACCACCGGCACCGGCCCGTCCCCGATCCGCCGCAGCGCCTCCCGGAACTGCCCGAGCCGCACCTCCTCGTGGGCGATCAGCTCGGCCGCCCCGAGCCCGTCGAAGTGGAACTCGTAGGGCCCGTACGGCGTGTAGTGCAGATGCGCGGTCCAGATGTCGACCTCGCGTCCGGGGCGTACGGCGATCCGCACCCCGGCGGCTCCGTAGAAACCGACCTCCGGGTCGCCGAGGCGGGCGGTGATGGGATACCGGCTGATGATCCCGAGGTTCTCCCCGGCCGTGTGGTGGTGCCAGCCGAGGGCCTCGGCGAGTTCCCGGGCCGAGGTGCCGGCGGTCTCCTGGAGGCCGACGACGTCCGCTCCGGCGTCGATGACGGCCTTGACCTGCTTGGCCCGGTGGTCGTCGATCCGGCTGCCGCCGAGCCACAGGTTCCAGGACATGACCCGGAGTTCGGGTACGGCCATGTCGCTCAGCTCCTTCGGGGTCACCCCGACGAGGGTGTCCCGGACGGTCCGGCCCGGGGCGCCCCCGATCGGTGCGAGCGAGGGCACGGCGAGGACCGCGCAGCCGGCGGCCTCGGCGGAGGCGACCCCGGTCTCGGTGTCCTCGACGGCGACACAGGCCGCCGGGTCGACGCCGAGGGCGCGGCAGGCGGCGAGGTACGGGTCGGGGGCGGGCTTGGTGCGGCCGGTGTCGTCGGCGGTGACGGAGGCGGCGAACCGGCCGGCGCCGAGCGCGTCGAGCACGAGGTCGGCGACCGCGCGTGGGGACGCGGTGACCAGGGCGGTGGGAACGCCGGCCGCGGCCAGCGCGTCCAGCAGGTCGAGGGCGCCGGGGCGGGGCACGATGCCGGTGCGGACGCGGTCCGCGAACTCCCGGTGCAGCTCGGCCGCGAGGTCGGCGCCGGGCCTGCCGGTGCTGCCGGCCAGCCACTGGGCGGTGTACTCGACCGGCCGGCCCAGCACATCGGGCTCGTCGGCCTCGCCGAGCGTCCGCCCGGCAACGCGTTCCACCGCCTCCCACCACAGTCGCTCGGTGTCGACGAGCGTTCCGTCCATGTCGAACAGGACGGCCTGGAGCGGGAGTCGGGGGTGGGGGGTCACGTTGTCGTCATTCCTTACGTCTGGGCTGCTGGATACTTCCGGGCTTCCGGAAGCGTTACTTCTGGGTACGGTCCGCCACGAGCACCGGCCGCTCGGGCAGCGACACGCTCACCGCGGCTCCCGCGCCCAGACCCGCGGCCTCGTGGGCGGGCAGGTCGGCCTTGACCTCGGTGCCGTCGGCGAGCCGTACGGTGACCCGGACGACCGCGCCCAGGAAGGCGGTGGCGACCGCGGTGGCCGTACCGGTGTCGTCCGCGCGCACCTGGACCGCCTCGGGCCGTACGAGCACGTCGACCTCGCTCGCGTCCGGCGCCTGTCCGTCGACCGGCAGCCGCTGACCGAGCACCTCGACCCGGCCGTCCTCGACCGTGCCCGGGATCCGGCTCATCGTGCCGACGAACTCGGCGACGAAGGCGGTGGCCGGACGGCCGTACAGCTCGGCGGGCTCGGCGCACTGTTCGAGCCGCCCGGCGCGCATCACGGCGACCCGGTCGGCGACGGACAGCGCCTCCTCCTGATCATGCGTCACGAACAGCGTGGTGATGCCGAGTTCCTGCTGGAGCCGGCGGATCTCCTCGCGGAGCGTCAGCCGGACCTTGGCGTCGAGGGCCGACAGCGGCTCGTCGAGGAGGAGCACCCGGGGCCGCAGGGCGAGGGCGCGGGCGAGCGCGATGCGCTGCTGCTGGCCGCCGGAGAGCTGGTGCGGGAACCGCTCCCCCTTGTCACCGAGCCCGACCAGGTCCAGCAACTCGGCGGCCCGCGCACGCCGTTCACTCGTGCGCACCTTGCGCATGCGCAGTCCGAACGCCACGTTGTCGACGGCGTTCAGATGCGGGAAGAGGCTGTACGACTGGAAGACCATCCCGGCGTCACGGCGGTGCGCCGGGACCGAGGTGACGTCCTCGCCGTCCACCAGCACCGCGCCGGAGTCGGGGTGTTCGAACCCGGCGAGCATGCGCAGCGCGGTGGTCTTGCCGCAGCCGGACGGGCCGAGCAGGGCGAGGAACTCGCCGGGGCGGACGGTCAGATCGAGTCCGTCGAGGGCGACGGTGGCGCCGAACTCCCGTCGCAGCGACCGGAATTCGACGGTGGCGGCGGTGGTGGTGGCCTTCTCAGGCGTGCTGACACTCATGGTTCATCCCCGGGAGGAAGCGGTACGGTCACGGCCGCCGGCACCGGCGAGCGCGAGGAGCAGGGCCCAGGTCACCAGGAGACTGAGCACGGACACGGCGACGGACATCTGGGCCTGCGAGCCGCCGACGTTGTAGATCCACACGGCGAAGGGCTGGAAGCCGAGCAGCCGGGCGACGGTGAACTCGCCGAGCACCAGCGCCAGGGTGAGGAAGGACGCGTTCAGCAGCGCCCCGCGCAGATTGGGCAGCACGGCCCGGACGAGGGCCTGCGGCCAGTTGGCACCGCAGCTGCGGGCGGCCTCGACGAGGGTGCGCACGTCGATCGCGCGCAGTCCGGCGTCCAGCGCCCGGTAGACGAAGGGCAGGGCCATCACGACGTACGCGAGGACCAGGACGACCGGGAAGTCCGGGTTCTGGATGGCGACGAACGTCTCGAACAGCGGGGTCTTGGAGAGGTGGTCCGGCCCCCACTTGAGGACGCTCGCGATGCCGGCGACGAACGCGATCGGCGGCACCACCAGCGGCAGCGAGCAGACGATCTCGACGACAGGGCGCAGCTTGGGCGCGCTCAGCCGCAGGGCGACCACGGCGGGCACCATCAGCAGCAGCACGACGGCGATGGTGGCGACGGCCAGTTCCAGCGAGAGGACCAGGCTGGAGAGGAAGCCGTCGGCGGACAGGATCTGGGAGTAGGCGTCGAAGGTGACGCCCTGGCCGGGCACGTCGACCGTGAAGACGACCGAGGCGCCCAGCGGGACCAGGAAGTACAGGGCGGCCAGGCCGAGGACGGCCCAGCGCCAGGGGGTCAGGCGTCGAGCCATCGGGCGCTCCGTCGTTGCAGGGGCAGGTACAGGGCCATCACCACGCCCGCCACCAGCACCATGTCCAGGCTCAGGGCGAGGGCCACGTTCTCCTGGCCGACCAGGACGTTGCCGGAGATGGCGTCGGCGATCTGCAGGGTGACCAGCGGGACCGCGCTGCCGACCATCGCGGCGGCGGTGGCGTAGGCGGCGAAGGCGCTGCCGAAGAGCAGCACGAGTCCGCCGAGCAGCGAGGGCGCGAGCACCGGCAAGGCCACGAACCGCCAGTACTGCACGCCGGTCGCGCCGTTGTTGAGCGCGGCCTCCCGCCACTGCGCCCGCAGTCCGTCCAGGGCCGGGGTGATGGTGAGGACCATCAGCGGGATCAGGAAGTAGAGGTAGACGAGGACCAGGCCCCAGAAGCTGTAGAGGTTCCAGCCGTGGTCCGCGAGCCCGAGGTGCACGGTCAGCACACCGGCGTTGCCGAGGGTCGCCACGAACGCGAAGGCCAGCGGCACGCCGCCGAAGTTGGCGAGCACACCGGAGGCGGTGAGCACGGCCTCGCGCAGCGCCCGGGAGCGCGAGCTGACGACGGCCTGCGCGAGCGGCAGTCCGAGCACGGCCGCGATGAGTGCGGAGAGCGCGGACAGCTTGACGCTGCCGACGAGGGCGGTGAGGTAGGGCCCCTGGAGGGAGTCCGTGAGGTTCTTCCCGGTGTACGAGGACACCCCGCTGGCCGGGTCCTTGACCGTGAAGGCCCCGTTCAGCATGGCCACGGCCGGCAGCCCGAAGGCGACGGCCGTGAAGGCGAGCAGCGGGACGACGGCCAGCCAGCCGGGGGCGCGGCGCCGCCGCTTCTGGGAAGCGGCGGACGCCACGTCGGCCCGCGTGAGCGTGGTCGTCATCCGGAGACGGCCTTCGACCAGCCCGTCGCGAGGGCCGTCTTGGCCTTGTCCTGCTGGGCCTCGGTCGGGAAGGACGGCGTGCCGGTGACCGCGGGCAGCTTGGCGGCGGCGGTCTTGTCCAGGGAGCCGGCGGACTCCATGGAGGTCATCAGGACCGGGCGGGCGTAGCCCTTGAGCCACAGGTTCTGGCCCTCGGTGCTGTACAGGTACTCCTGCCACAGGCGGGCGGCCGCCGGGTGCGGGGCGTCCTTGTTGATGGCCTGGGAGTAGTACTGGGCGTACTGGCCGTCGGTCGGGATGGTGACCTTCCAGTCCACGCCCTTGGACTTGAACTCGTCGGCGTACCCGGCGTTCAGGTAGTCCCAGTCGATCGAGATGGGCGTCTCGCCCTTCTCGACGGTGGCCGGGGTGGACTCGACGGGCGTGTAGTTGCCGTTCTTCTTCAGCTTGGCGAAGAAGTCGAGGCCGGGCTGGATGTCGTCGAAGGAGCCCTTGTTGGCGAGCGCGGCCGCGTACACGCCGCCGAACGCCGAACCGGACTTGGTCGGGTTGCCGTTGAGGGCGACCTGGCCCTTGTACTGCGGCTTGAGCAGGTCGGCGAAGGTGGTCGGGCAGGTCTTGACGCGCTTGGCGTCGCAGCCGATGGAGATGTAGCCGCCGTAGTCGTTGTACCAGCGGGCCTGCGGGTCCTTCTGACCGGTGGGGATGTCGGCGTACGAGGTCACCTTGTACGGCGCGAGCAGGCCCTGCTGGGCCGCGCTGAGCGCGAAGGAGGAACCGAGGTCGAGGACGTCCGGGGCACGGTCCTGGCCCTTGCGCGAGGTCACGGCGGTGATCTCGTCCTGGCTGGAGCCGTCGGGGCTCTCGTCCTCGATCTTGATGCCGTACTTCTTCTGGAAGCCGTCGATGATGGCGCCGTAGTTGGCCCAGTCGCGGGGCACGGCGATGATGTGCAGCGTGCCCTCCTTCTTCGCCGCGGCGACCAGCTTGTCCATGCCGCCGAGGTCGGCGGCGGAGGTGGCGGTGGCGGCGTTCTTGCCGTCGGAGGTGGTGGACGACGCGTTGTCGGGGGCGGCGCCGCAGGCGCTCAGGGCGAGCGCGGCAACGACGGCGAGGGAGCCGCCAAGGACGGCGGTTCTCGGCAGGGACACGGTCACGGTCTCTCCAGGGAGTACGCACGAGGGTGGGTGGCGCTGTGGCTGGCGCCGAGCGAACTTGTCTGAACAAGTTGACCCCAGTACGCCCGGCGCGAGTGACCCGTTCATGAACACAGCAGAAACACCGACCCCCGTTTCCCTGCACATTCACGGCCGGTACGAATCACCCAAGAACGTCGATTAGGCTGGTCACGCTGTGCACAGCGGTCTACTCAGAGGGGAAGCATGACGGCGCGACACGAGGAGATCGCCGACGAGTTGCGGCGCGCCATCGACCGTGAGGAGTACACCGTCGGCAGCCGGCTGCCCGCGGAGACGGAGCTGGCGGCGCAGTACGGCGTGTCCCGCGGCACCGTCCGCCAGGCCGTCGCCGCGCTCACCTCCGAGGGGCTGATCGGCTCCCGCCAGGGCGCCCGCCGGGTGGTGCTGGCCAGCCGGCGCAGCCAGAGCTTCGCGGAGCTGCGCAGTTTCGCCCAGTGGGCGAGGTCGATGGGCCGCGAGGCGACCGGACACGTGGTGTCCCAGGAACACCGCCCCGCCACCCAGGAGGACGCCGTCCGCCTCCAACTCGCCGCCGGAACACCGGTGTTGCACGTACTCCGGGTACGCGACCTGGACGGCGAACCGGTGTTGCTGGAGCGCACGGTGTACGCGGACTGGATCTCCCCGGCGGTGGCGGCGATAGAGCCGGAGTGCCCGTCGGTGACTCAACGCCTGTACGAGGACACGGGGTTGGTCTTCGCGTACGGCGAGCACGTCATCGACGCGGTCGCCTGCGGCGCACGGGACGCCGAACTGCTGGGGGTGCGCCGGTCGAGCCCGCTGCTGCGGGTGCGGCGGGTGACGACGACACGGGAAGGACGCCCGGTGGAGTGGTCGGACGACCGGTACCGGTCGGACGCGGTGAGCTTCAGCGTGCACAACTCCATCGGCAGCAACGCGCTGGCGCGGATGACCGCGGAATAGGGGGCGGGGGTGCGGTTGCACGCCGGGTGCGGGCGAGTGGGGGTTGCTCGCGCAGTTCCCCGCGCCCCTAAAAGCAGCTCAGCTGGTCCCACCTTCAGGGGCGCGGGGAACTGCGCGATCGGCCACGAACCACCCGCAGCCGGCAACACAACCGCACCCCCCGAGATCAGTCCCGCACTCACCCCGGCGCCCCTGAGGAGAACCTCCTCAGCAACGGCGACAGCACCAGCACCGACTTCGTGCGCTCCACGAACGGCTCCCCCGCGATCCGCTCCAGCACCCTCTCGAAGTGCCGCATGTCCGACGCGAAGACCTGCACGACCGCATCGGCCTCACCGGTGACCGTGGACGCGGCCACCACCTCCTGGTACCGCTCCAGCCCCCGCTGGATCGTCTCCGGGGAGGTGTTGCGCCGGCAGTAGATCTCGACGAACCCCTCCGTCTCCCAGCCGAGGGCCGCCGGATCGACCCGCACGGTGAAACCCGTGATCGCCCCGGTGGCGCGCAGCCGGTCCACCCGCCGTTTGACGGCGGGCGCGGACAGGCCGACCAGCTGCCCGATGTCCGCGTAGGAGCGGCGGGCGTCCTCGGCGAGGGCGTGCACGATGCGTTCGTCGAGATCGTTCAGCAAGGGGTCGTTCAGCTTTCAGGTGTTGCAAGACGGGACCGGCGATAGCCGTACAGGAAGTAGAACACGAGCCCGACCGCCAGCCAGGCACCGAAGACCACCCAGGTGACGGCCGAGAGGCTGCCCATCATCCAGACGCAGAATCCGAAGCCCAGCGCGGGCAGCAGCGGGGACAGCGGCACGCGGAAGGTGCGCGGCATCGCGGGACGCGTCCGGCGCAGCACCACCACCGCGATGTTCACCAGGCCGAAGGCGAACAACGTGCCGATGCTGGTGGCGTCGGCCAGCTGCCCCAGCGGGATCGCGGCGGATCTTCACACACACCATGATCGTGTTGGCGCGCGCCGACTCCTTGGCGCCGCCGAGCAGGAACACCATCGCGAGGAGCACGACGATCAGGGCGGGCAGGTTGAAGACACCGCCGTCGACGCCGGGCGCCGAGGGACGGGGGGACGTCGATGGGTGGGGGTGCGCCTTGGTCGAGCACGCGCGGCTCCTTCGTCGCTGCGGTTGAGGGCGGCCGGAACCGACGGCGCCCATCCCGCAGGGCCCCACCGAGCGGGGTCCCGGCCACGCCACGTACAGCGCATGACCCTATGAGCCGGCCCTTCACGGGCGTAATGCGGCAACCTTGCTCGTACACGCAAGATCATTGCGTTCAGGGCACGGACGCGCGTATTTGTTGCACGCCCACTTCTGAGCGCCCCGTCAGGGGCGCTGGGCGGTATCGATATGCGGCTCCGCCGCGTGGGCGCGACCAGCCCCCACGCACCCGCACCCGAAAACGCCGCCCCCGGCGAAGCGCCTAGCTCCAGCTGGCGTGCAGCGGCTTGCCCTCCGCGTAGCCCGCCGCGCTCTGGATCCCCACGATCGCCTTCTCGGCGAACTCCTCCAGGGACCCCGCACCGGCATAGGTGCACGACGACCGCACGCCCGCGATGATCGCGTCGATCAGGTCCTCCACACCCGGCCGGGCCGGGTCGAGGAACATCCGGGACGTCGAGATGCCCTCCTCGAAGAGCGCCTTGCGGGCCCGGTCGTAGGCCGACTCGTCGGACGTACGGTTGCGCACCGCGCGTGCCGAGGCCATGCCGAAGGACTCCTTGTACAGCCGGCCGTCGGCGGCCTGCTGGAGGTCGCCCGGCGATTCGTACGTGCCGGCGAACCAGGAACCGACCATCACGTTGGACGCGCCCGCGGCCAGCGCCATGGCGACGTCCCGCGGGTGCCGGACGCCCCCGTCGGCCCAGACGTGCTTGCCGTACTTCTTCGCCTCCGCGGCGCACTCCAGGACCGCCGAGAACTGCGGCCGGCCGACGCCGGTCATCATGCGGGTGGTGCACATGGCGCCGGGGCCCACACCGACCTTGATGATGTCCGCGCCCGCGTCGACGAGGTCCTTGACGCCCTCGGCGGAGACGATGTTGCCGGCCGCGATCGGGACCTGCGGATCGAGACCGCGGACCAGCTTGATCGCGCTGATCATCGACTCCTGGTGGCCGTGCGCGGTGTCGATGACGATCGTGTCGACGCCCGCGTCGAGCAGCTGCTTGGCCTTGTCCGCGAAGTCGCCGTTGATCCCGACGGCGGCGGCGATCCGCAGCCTGCCCCGCGCGTCGGTGGCCGGGGTGTACAGGGTGGCCCGCAGGGCGCCCTTGCGGGTGAGGATGCCGGCGAGCTTGCCGTCCCGGTCGACGGCCGGGGCGTAGCGGCGGTTGGCCGCGTCCAGCTTGTTGAACGCCTCGCGCGGGTCGATGTCCGCGTCGAGCAGCAGCAGGTCGCGGGACATGACCTCGGCAAGCTGGGTGAAGCGGTCGACGCCGTTGAGGTCGCGGTCGGTGACGACACCGACGGGACGGCCGTCCTCGTCGACGACGACCCCCGCGTTGTGCGCGCGCTTGGGCAGCAGGGCCAGCGCGTCGGCGACCGTCTGGTGCGGGGCGAGCACGATCGGGGTGTCCAGCACCAGGTGGCGGCTCTTCACCCAGGTGATGACGTCGGTGACCACGTCGATCGGGATGTCCTGCGGGATCACGACGAGTCCGCCGCGCCGGGCCACCGTCTCGGCCATCCGCCGGCCCGCGATCGCGGTCATGTTCGCGACGACCAGCGGGATGGTGGTGCCCGTGCCGTCCGGCGAGTCGAGGTCCACGCCCTGACGCGAGCCGACCGCGGAGCGGCTGGGCACCATGAAGACGTCGTCGTACGTCAGGTCGTACGCGGGCTGGATGTCATTGAGGAAACGCACGTGCCGCACATCCCGGTCGATCAGAGGTGACCCCCGGACCGGCCGGCCAAGGGGAAGAGCACGTACTTCATTGTCCCATGGCGACCGGTATGCGGTGCCCGGGACGAACATCCAGGCAGGTCAGAGGCGCTTGGGAGGAACCTCCAAGGGCAGTGCGCACGGCTTCTCGCCTCAGCCGAGGGCGAGCGCCACCGTCAGTCTCGGTTCGCCGTCCGACGCCTGGGCGAACACGTCCTGGGCCGTCTTCCACTCGTCCGGCCGGGTCCCGGCGTAGCCCTGCCAGCCGGTGACGACGAGGAGGAGCCCGCGGTCGACCGCCTCCGGCGGCCAGACCGAGGGGTCGCGGAGGCTGTCCGCGAGGGCGTCCCAGTTGCGGCCGAACCAGTCGGGCAGGCTCAGGGCCGCGACGGCGCGGTCCATGAGACCGGCCTTGTCCGCGACCCCGGCGAGGTCGAGGGTCACCAGATGCGGACTCGTCGTCATCTCAGCACCGCCCGTGAGGGGTTGTAGGGATCACCGGTGTAGTAGATCCCACCGGTGCGCCGGGTGACAATGCGCACCGGCATCACGCCTTCCCGGGAGCCGGGGGCAGGTCGTCGAGGAAGTCCCCGGAGGGCACGTGGAAGAGCGTGCCGGTGACCGCCGTGGAGAAGTCGAGGATCCGGTCGTGAGCCGCGTCCGGAGTGCCGAGGAACATGTTGCGCAGCATGTGCTCGATGACGTCCGGAGTACGGGCGTACCCGATGAAGTAGGTGCCGAACTCACCCTGGCCGGGGCGGCCGAAGGGCATGTTGTCGCGCAGGATGTCCTGCTCCTCGCCGTCCGGTCCGGTGACGGTGTTCAGGTCGACGTGCGAGCCCGGCTCCTCCAGCTCGATGTTGGTGGCCTTGGTACGGCCGATGATCCGCTCCTGCGTCTCGACCGGCAGCGCGTTCCAGGCGTCCAGGTCGTGCAGGTACTTCTGCACGATCACATAGCTGCCGCCGGCGTGCGCGGGGTCCTCCGCGCCGATCAGGACGGCCCTGCGGGCGGCGGCGCCGGCCGGGTTCTCGGTGCCGTCGACGAAGCCCAGCAGATCGCGGGCGTCAAGGTACTTGAAGCCCTGTACCTCGTCCTCGACGGTGACCGCGTCCCGTAGCCGGTGCATGATCTCGGCGGCGAGCCCGAAGCAGAGGTCGAAGCGGCCGGCCCGGATGTGGAAGAGGACGTCGCCGGGAGTGGCGACCGCAGTGTGCCGGGAGCCTTCCAGGGGCCGGAAGGGATGCAGTCCGGCCGGACGCGGGTGGTCGAACAGCCGGTCCCAGGCATCGGAGCCGATCCCCGCGACACAGCTCAGGGCGGCCTCCGGGGCGCCGAACCCGAAACTGCGCCGCAGCGAGCTCAGATCGCCCAGCACCTCCCGTACCCGCTCCTCGTGCCCGGGGCGGACGGTGACCACCAGGAAGATCGCTGCGGTGGTCAACGAGCCCAGCACGGGCTGTGGTTCGGCTTCCCCTGCGGGCTGGGGTTCACTGCTCACCGCGTCCTCCCGATGCGATCGGTGCTCGGCCTGTCGTTCACGTATGTCGTACACATAATCGGGGTCGGCGGCGCCCGGTCGGTGCAGACGCTCCATGCGCCGGCGTCCGGATCGGCCCCTGGCGTGCGCTCACCGCGTGCCGAGGAAGTCCGCGATGCGCCGGGCGCCCCGGTCGGGGCGACTCCAGCGGGGAGAGACGGCCGGCCCCGTCCAGCTCGGTGAGGGCCGCCGCTCCGCTTGCTCGAATTGCTCGAAGATTTTTTCGCTCCGCCGGAATAGACAGACCTGTCTATGAGGTTGCCAGGTCATGTAGACAGACCGGTCTACTCACTCAAGTGTCTGCGAACCGACGCTCTCCGGCCCCGCCCCCGCGAAGGATCTCCCCGATGAACCACCTCGCACCGCACGAGCGAACCAAGCCGTCGAGCAACCCGATCCCGCCGCGCGCGGCGTTCTACGTGCTCGCCTCCATCGTCGTCTCCTTCCTCGCCGCCTCCAGCGCGCCCACCCCGCTCTACGCGTCCTACCAGGCCGAATGGGGCTTCAGCCCGATCACCACCACGGTCGTCTTCGGCATCTACGCGATCGCGGTGCTCTCCGGCCTGCTGGTCCTCGGCAAGCTGTCCGACCACGTCGGCCGCCGCCCCGTCCTGATCTCCGCGATCGCCGCCCAGGCCGTCGCGATGGTGCTGTTCTCCACCGCCGGAGGCGTCGGCGAACTGCTCGTCGCCCGGGTCGTGCAGGGCCTCTCCACCGGCGCCGCGCTCGGTGCGGTCGGCGCCGCGATGATGGACATCAACCGCTCCCGGGGCACCGTGGCGAACGCCTTCGCCCCCGGCCTGGGCACCGCGACAGGCGCTCTGGTCAGCGGTTTCGTCGTGCAGTACCTGCCCGCCCCGACCCACACGATCTACCTCGGCCTGCTCGGCGTGTTCGTGGCCCAGGCCGTCGCCATCGCCCTGATCGACGAGACCGTCACCCGTGAGCCCGGCGCCCTGGCCACCCTGGTGCCCGAGATCAGGCTCCCGCGCACGGTCCGCGGCGCCGCCCTCGCCGCGGCCCCGGTCATCTTCGCCGTCTGGGCACTCGCCGGGTTCTACGGCTCCCTCGGCCCCGCCCTGGTCCGTACCCTGGTCGGCTCCGACTCCGCCGTCTACGGCGGCCTCGGCCTCTTCGTCCTCGCGTTCGTCGCGGCCGCCTCCGTCCTCGTGCTGCGCAACGCCCGGGCGACGACCGTGATGTACACCGGCATCGGCGCACTGGTCGCCGGCGTCGCCGTCACGCTGCTGGCCGTCGACCGGAGCGCACCGGCGCTGTTCTTCGTCGGCACGGCCATCGCCGGCTTCGGCTTCGGCAGCGGCTTCCAGGGCGGCATCCGCACCGTGCTGCCGCTGACCAAGCCGCACGAGAGCTCGGGCGTACTGTCCCTGCTGTTCGTCGTCGCTTACCTCGGCATGGGCGTCCCCTCCGTCATCGCCGGAACGCTGGTGGTGCACGGCGGCGGACTGGTCCCGACCTCCGAGGAGTACGGCGCGGTGGTCATCGCCCTGGCGCTGCTGGCCCTCGCCGCCCTGCTGCTGCGCGGCGGGCCGCAGACCGCGCCCGGAGTGCTGGTGGCCTCGGGAGGCTCGCCCGCCGTCGAGGCCAGGGAAGCCGAGCGCGCCGACGTGGCGTCCCGGTGACTGAGTAGACCGGTCTGGGCAGCCGTAGACTGCAGGAGTCGAGAAGGCGAGTGGTGAGTGGCATGACGAAGACGTTGAGTGCCAAGGCTCCCACGGCCCGGGAGCGGCTGCTCTCGGCCGCGAACGAGCTGTTCTACGCGGAGGGCGTGCAGACGGTCGGGATCGACCGGATCATCGAGCGCGCCGGGGTCGCCAAGGCCTCGCTGTACAACACCTTCGGCGGCAAGGAACAGCTCATCCGCGCCTACCTCGACTCCCGGTACGCCCGGGTGTCCGCCCGGCTGCTGCGCGCCGTCGACGGCACCGACGATCCGCGGGAGCGTCTGCTGGCCGTCTTCGACGCGCAGGCGACGCTCTTCGCCGAGCAGGGCTACCACGGGTGCGCCTTCGTGGCGGCCAGCGCGGAGGCCAAGCAGGGCAGCGCCATCGAAGAGGTCTCCGACACCTACCGTGCCTGGGTCCGGGCCCTGTTCACCGACCTCGCCGGGGAGGCCGGCGCCCCGGATCCCGAGGGCCTCGCCCGCCAGCTCCACCTGCTGTACGACGGGGGCGGCGTGTCCGCGCGGATGGACCGCGACCCGTCGGCGGGTGCGGTCGCCCGGCAGGCGGCCGCGGTCCTGATCGACGCGGCGCTGGCCACCCGCCCGGCAGAGCCCGCCTCCTGACACCCGACTTCTGAGGCGGTCGGCGACCGGGTGGCCGTCGGCTGGTTCGGTGGCCACTGCACCTACTGCGACCCCTGCCGGCGCGGTGACTTCGTGCACTGCGAGCGGGCCCAGGTACCCGGCCTCGCCTACCCCGGCGGCTACGCCGACTCCGTCACCGTCCCGGCCAGCGCGCTCGCCCGTATCCCGGACGAGCTGACGGCCGTGGAGGCCGCGCCGCTGGC
The DNA here is from genome assembly GCF_042716195.1 of Streptomyces sp. NPDC058683. NCBI lineage: Bacteria > Bacillati > Actinomycetota > Actinomycetes > Kitasatosporales > Streptomycetaceae > Streptomyces > Streptomyces sp. NPDC058683. Next base: position 23,978 of record NZ_JBHXSK010000036.1, on the reverse strand, counting down.
CTGTGCGGGGGTCACCGCCTTCGCCGCGCTGCGCCGCAGCCAGGCCCGCCCCGGAGACCTGGTCGCCGTTCTGGGCCTGGGCGGCCTCGGCCACCTGGGGGTGCAGTTCGCCGCCAGGATGGGCTACGACACGGCGGTCATCGCGCGAGGGGAGGAAAAGGCCTCTCCGGCTCGGGAGTTGGGGCCCGCCACTACATCGACTCGACCCGGCAGGACGTGGCGGGCGAGCTGACCGCGCTCGGCGGCGCGAGTGCCGTCCTGGCGACCGCGGCCAACGCCGACGCCATGGCCGTCGCGGTGGACGGGCTGAAGGCCAACGGCGAACTGCTCGTGGTGGGCATCGACGCGGCCCCCATGCAGCTGTCCCCGCTCCAGCTCATCGCCAACTCCCGTGCCGTGCACGGCCATCCGAGCGGCGACGCCATGGACGTCGAGGACACCCTCGCCTTCGCCGCGCTGCACGGGATCCGCGCCTGGGTCGAGGAGGCCCCGCTGGAGGAGGCCGCCGCCGCGTACGACCGCATGATGCGCAACGAGGCCCGCTTCCGGATGGTGCTCACGACCGGCGCCTGACACGGGCACGGGCCGCCCGCCACCCCCGCCACCGGCAGCCCTGACACGGACAGGCAGAAGCGCCGCGGCAGCGTTGTCATCGACGCCGCCGCGGCGTTGCCGTGATCCCCGTCAGGAACCGTCGGGGTCGGAACGGTTCAGCGTCGACTTGGGCGTCGGCCCCGCCGTCATCAGGTAGTCGGCGGCCGAGGTGTCGGTGACGAGGCTGGTGACCAGCCCCGACCTCAGCACCGCGTCGATCGCGGCCGCCTTGCGCTGCCCGCCCGCGATCGCGACGACCTCGGGGATGCGGCGCAGTTGGTCGGCCTTGACCGTGATGCATCGTTCCCCCAGGTCGCGTCCGACCCGGCGGCCGTCGGCGTCGAAGAGGTGCGCTGCCATCTCGGCGGCGACGCCGAGCGTGGCGTAGTGCGCACGCTCCTCGTCGCTGAGCATGTCGTGCACCGTCGAGATGCCGCGCTCCCAGGAGCCGATGGACACACAGGCGACCGTGACCTTGTCGAAGTACTCGAAGGCCCGGGCGATACCGGTCTGGTTGCGCAGCGCGGCCGCGGTGGCCGCGTCCGGCAGCAGCATCGGCGCGTAGATGGGGTGGGCGTCGCCACCCGACACCTGGGCGGCACGCCGGACCGCCTCGACCGAACCGCGCTCGGAGGTCCCGGCGTCGTACACGCCCGTCAGCTGCACCACCGTGCACGGGGGCAGCCGGTCGAGCGCCGCCGCCATGTGGATGGTGGACCGGCCCCAGGCGAGACCGAGCACATCGCCCTCGTTGACGAGCTCGCCGAGCAGGTCGGCGGCGACCTCACCGAGGTTCTCGGGATCGGGGGTCTCCTCCGCCTCGGCCGGGGACTCGACCACGACGGCATGCCGCAGGCCGTAGCGGGCACGGAGCGCGTCGGAGCGCTCGGCGTCCAGCTCGGCCGGCACACGGATCTCGATGCGTACGAGATCCCTTTCCAGGGCAGTCTCCAGTACCCGGGCCACTTTGAAGCGGCTGACGCCGAACTCCTCAGCGATCTGGATCTTGGACTTGCCCTCAAGGTAGAAGCGGCGGGCCATGGCCGCCGCCTGCACCAGCTCAGCGGGTCCCATCCGCATGGCTGACCGGCCCGCCGACATACCCGACACGGTCATCTCCTCACTGCTGTTCACACTCTGGATACGCCGTTCATCCTTGCAGATCCGGCGCAGTCGATCAGCCCTGATCGGAGCCGTTCACGTTCCCGTACCTCAGTGGTCGCACGCCCAGGACGCGGCGGCCGTGGCCGCCTCGGCCTGGGTGCGTAGTGCACGTACCGCCGCTGCCGGGTCGTTTGCCCCGTACACCGCCGAACCTGCCACAAAAACGTCGGCTCCGGCGTCCGCGCACCGCTCGATCGTCGACGCCGAAACTCCACCGTCCACCTGGAGCCACAGCTCCAGTCCGTGCTTGCTGATCAACTCCCGGGTGCGGCGGATCTTCGGCAGCATGATGTCGAGAAACGCCTGGCCGCCGAAGCCGGGCTCCACCGTCATGATGAGCAGCATGTCCAGCTCGGGCAGCAGGTCCTCGTACGGCTCGATGGGCGTCGCGGGCTTGAGCGCCATGGAGGCGCGGGCGCCCTGCGCGCGGATCTCGCGCGCCAGCCGCACCGGGGCGGCCGCCGCCTCCACGTGGAAGGTGACGGAGGAGGCACCCGCTTCGACGTACTGGGGTGCCCAGCGGTCGGGGGCCTCGATCATCAGATGGCAGTCCAGCGGGGTGTCCGTGGCCCGGGCCAGGGACTCTACGACCGGCACGCCGAGCGTGAGGTTCGGGACGAAGTGGTTGTCCATGACGTCGACGTGGAGCCAGTCGGCGCCCTCGACCGCCTTGGCCTCGTCCGCGAGGCGGGCGAAGTCGGCGGACAGGATGCTGGGGTTGATCTGCGCGGCCATGCGTCAAGCGTGCCATGCCCTGACGGGGAGAGCCGCGTGGGGTTCGGAGGTGGTTGCGGGTGAGCGTCGGCCGTGCACCCTGCAAGCGCCGGTGAGCGTCCCCACCCCTGCCCACATCAACCGGTTCTTCTGATCAGCGCCAAATACATCGCGTCCGTGCCGTGCAGATGCGGCCACAGCTGGACGTCCGGGCCCTCGCCCAGAGCCGGCACACCCGGCAGCAGCGGACGCGCGTCCAGCAACTCCGTCTCCGGCCGCTGCTTCAGCACGTCCTGGACCACCGCCCGCGTCTCCGCGAGATGCGGCGAGCACGTGGCGTACCCGACGACCCCGCCCACCCGCACCGAGTCGATCGCCGTACGCAGCAGCGCACGCTGCAGCGGGGCGAAATTGTCGAGGTCCTCGGGCCGCCGGCGCCAGCGCGCCTCCGGACGCCTGCGAAGGGCGCCGAGACCGGTGCACGGCACGTCCATCAGCACCCGGTCGAAGGTGCCGGGACGCCACGGCGGCCGCGTGCCGTCGGCGGTGATGACCTGGTACGGCCCCGGATTGCCGTGCAGCGCCTTCTCCACCAGGCCGGCCCGGTGCGGCTGCTTCTCCGAAGCGAGCAGCACGGCCCCGCGCTCCGCGGCGAGCGCGGCGAGCAGCGCGGCCTTGCCGCCGGGCCCGGCGCAGCCGTCCAGCCAGGTCCGGTCCGGGCCGTCGAGCGGCACGTTGGCGAGCGCGAGGGCCACCAGCTGGCTGCCCTCGTCCTGGACCCCGGCCCGGCCCTCCTGCACGGCCTCGATGGCACCGGGCTCCCCGCCCTCGCTGAGCCGCACCGCGTACGGCGACCAGCGCCCCGGCACGGCCGCGTCCTCGTCGAGCAGTTCCTCGGCGGTGGACCGCCCCGGCCGGGCGACCAGCGTCACCTCGGGCCGTTCGTTGTCGGCGGCCAGCAGTTCCTCGATCCCCGCGCGGCCCCCGCCCAGCGAGTCCCAGAGCGCGGAGACGACCCACCGCGGGTGCGAGTGCACGACGGCGAGATGGTCCTCGGGGTCCTGGTCGTAGGGCGGCGCGACCTTGGCGAGCCAGCCGTCGAGATCGTCCTGCGCGACCTTGCGCAGCACGGCGTTGACGAACTTGGCCCGTCCGTCGCCCAGCACCACCCGGGCCAGCTCGACGGAGGCGGACACGGCGGCGTGCGACGGGATCCTGGTGCCGAGCAGCTGGTGCGCGCCCAGGCTCAGCACGTCCAGGACCGGCGGGTCGACCTCGCGCAGCGGCCGGTCGACGCACTGGGCGATGATCGCGTCGTACGTCCCCTGCCGGCGCAGCGTCCCGTACACCAGCTCGGTCGCGAGGGCCGCGTCCCGCCCGTCGAAGTCGCCTTTCTCCCGCGCCTTGCGCAGCAACGGCGGCAGGACGAGGTTGGCGTACGCGTCCCGCTCGTCCACGGCGCGCAGCGCCTCGAAGGCGAGGAGGCGGACCGGGTCCTTCTGGGGACGACGGTAGGGCTTGGCGGGCCGACGCGGCCCCCGGGACTGCTGGCTCACGAAAAAGGTGCTCCGGGTATGGGAGTGATGCGACTCCCAGCGTACGCCGCGCGCACCGGAAAGCCGCTGTTGAGAAGGGCAGGCTCAGACGCCGAGGGTCTCCCCGGCGCCGATGCGCACGCCACGCGCCCAGTCGGCCGCCCGCATCGGCTTCTTGCCCTGGGCCTGGACCCAGAGCAGTTCCACGGCGTACGACCCCGTCCCCACGTGCGCGCTGTTCTTCCCGACGGCGATCTGGGCCGGGGCGAGATCGGTCCGCTCGGGCACCGGGGTGACCTGGATCAGCTTGAGCCGCTCACCGCGGAAGGTGGTCCAGGCACCGGGGGCGGGAGTGCAGCCGCGTACCACCCGGTCGACCCGCAGCGCGGGCGCCGACCAGTCGACCTTCGCGTCCTCGACGGTGATCTTCGGGGCGAGGGTGATGCCCTCGGCCGGCTGCGGTACGGCCTTGAGGGTGCCGTCCTCGATGCCGTCCATGGTCGCGGCGAGCAGCCCGGACCCGGCGAACGCGAGCCGGGTCAGCAGATCACCGCTGGTGTCGGTGGGCCGGATCTCCTCGGTGACGGTCCCGTAGACGGGTCCGGAGTCGAGCCCCTCCTCGATGAGGAAGGTGGAGGCGCCCGTGATCTCGTCGCCCGCCATGATGGAGTGCTGCACGGGAGCCGCCCCGCGCCAGGCGGGAAGCAGCGAGAAATGCAGGTTGACCCACCCGTGGACCGGCACGTCGAGCGCGACCCGCGGCAGCAGCGCGCCGTACGCGACCACCGGACAGCAGTCCGGCCCGATCTCCTTCAGCCGCTCCAGAAACTCCGGATCGCGCGGCTTCTGCGGCCTCAGCACCTCGATCCCGGCCTCCATCGCCCGCTCGGCCACAGGCGAAGCGATCAGCCTGCGACCCCGCCCGGCCGGCGCGTCGGGCCGCGTGACCACGGCGGCCACCTCATGCCGCCCGGAGGCGATGAGAGCGTCCAGAGCGGGAACGGCGACTTCGGGGGTACCGGCGAAGACAAGCTTCATGGGCGACTGAGGGCCTCTCGGACACGACGAACACGGGCAACACACAAGTCTATGCCGCAACCCAAATCCACCACCCCCAAACCACAGCCGGACGCCCCGCGGCCCGCACACACCAGACCCCCAAGCGCGAACCTCGAACGGCGGACTACGAACCGCGAAGCTCGAAGCGCGAACCCCAAACCGCGGACTACGAACCGCGAAACGCGGAGCACGGACTACGCACCCCGAACCGAGAACTACGAACCGCGATCCACGAACCGCAATCCGCCGACGGCGAACACCCCCACAGGTCGCTCAGCCTCTCTGCCAACCGAACGGGCGGTGCGCGGGCGGGAAAACCCGGCGTACGCATATGCCCATACGCCCCCACACCGTGACCAGCGGCGCGCCCACGCGTTGGTCAAGAAAGAGTTGACCACAACGGGCCGCATACGCGGCCCATTCCTTTCAACGCCGGTTCGAGAGGCTTGTTCATGGCCGACCACGCAACCCACGACGCCCAGGCCCGGGCCAGCCTGCACTTGTTGGTGCGGGACATCGAGCGGGTCCGCCGCCAGGTGGACGCACTGCGCACGCTCACCGCCCAGTTGGGCAACGTCTACCGCCCGCGCCGCTCCGGCCCGTCCACGGGCTTCGTCGTCTACGGACGCGCCCCCGCCCCAACGGTCCGCCTCGCCCAGGAACTCCGGGACAGTGTCGAAACCCTGGTCACGGCCGCCGTGGACTTCGACCGCTCACTCGGCTTCTCGTGGGACGCGGTGGGCTCCGCCCTCGGGGTCACCAAGCAGGCGGTGCACCGCCGTTACGGCGCCCGACGCGCCACGGCCCAGCCGACACCGGCCGCCGAGACCGAACGGCCGACCGAATCGGTCGGCACCCGCACGCTCAACATGGGCGTCGGCCTGCCCACGGTACCCACGGTCCCGGCCGCCCGTTCCATGCCGACCCAGCCGACCGCGGGCAGCCCCACCCTCCGCGACGAGGCGAGGCCAACAGCCTTCCCCGGCCCGCGCAACGGCTGATTCAGACGACACCTGACTCAGACGACACATGACCCGGACAACACATGACCCGGACAGCGGCTGAACCAGCACAACGGCTGACCTCAAGGGGCTGACCCGCCCGCCCTCTGCCCTCCCGGCAAACACCCGGGAGGGCAGCCGTCTCCCCCGCTAGCCGATGTCCGGCGGATCGACCCGCACCCGTACGGCCTCCCCGCTCCCCCGTGCCATCCGCGCGGCCTGAGCCGTCTTCAGCGCGGCCGCCAGCGCGGCACCGCTCCCCGGCGGCACCCGTACCAACGCCCGCTCCCAGTGCTCCCCGGGCGGCGGCGCCCCCGCCCGCCGAGGCGCCCCGGTACGCACCACGGGCACCGGAACCGGCCCCAACACCTCCGCGTCCGGCGGCAGTTCGGCCGCGGCGAGGAACTCCGCGACCGCCTCCGCCGGCCCCGACACCGCCGCCATCCGCGACACCGGCGGAAACCCCAGCTCGGCCCGCTCGGCGAGTTCCCGCACCGCGTGCCCGACGGGATCCCAGCGCACCAGCGCCTGCACGGGCCGCAGCGTAGGCTCCGCGACGACGACCACGGTGCCGCCCTCCTCCTGCGGCCGCACCAGCGCCCCGGCCGCGATCCACCGGCGCAGCGCATCCTCACCGGCGCGCAGGTCGGGCCGCCCGAGCATCGCCCAGCCGTCCAGCAGCAGCGCCGCCGCATAGCCGCCCTCGGCGACCGGCTCGGCGCCGGGTGTGCTCACGACCAGCGCGGGCGCCCCCGGGACGGTGTCCAGCACGTGCTCGCGTCCCGAGGTCCGTACGGGTACGGCGGGAAACGCCCGCCCCAGCTCCTCGGCGGTCCGCCGGGCTCCGACCACCTGGGCGCGCAGCCGGAAGCCGCCGCACTCGGGGCAGTGCCAGTCGCTCTCCGCCCGCCCGCACCACCCGCACCCCAACGCCCCGGCGTCCCGCGCCTCCAGCGGACCGGCACAGTGCCGGCAGCGCGCCGGCGCCCGGCACTGGGCGCAGGCCATCCGCGGCACATACCCCCGCCGGGGCACCTGCACGAGCACCGGCCCGTGCCGCAGACCGTCCCGTACCGCCTGCCAGGCAAGCGTGGGCAGCCGTGCGGCCCGCGCGGCCTCGTCCCGCGCGAGGTCCCCGTCCCCAACGGTCCGCACCAGCGGCGCGGCCCGCCGCACCTGTTCCCTCCCCGCCACCAGGGGCCGCGCCCAGCCGTTCTCCACGAGCTGTGCGGCCTCCACCGTGCAGCTCCAACTCCCCAGTAGGAAGGCGCACTTGTCCAGCGCGGCACGCAGCAGCAGCACATCCCGGGCATGCGGCTGCGGGGCGTGCTGCTCGCTGTGGCTGTCGTCGCCGTCGTCCCAGATCGCGACAAGTCCGAGGTCCCGTACCGGCGCGAACATGGCAGCCCGCGTCCCCACCACCGCCCGCACCGAGCCGCGGCTGACGGCGAGCCACTGCGCGTACCGCTTCTCGGGCCCGGCGTCGGCCGTGAGCAGCGCATGCCGCCCTTCGCCCAGCACATCGGTCAGCGCGGCATCGACCCGCGCGGCGGCCCGGCCGTCCGGTACGACGACGAGCGCGCCGCGTCCCGAGGCGAGCGTGGCGGCGACGGTCCGGGCGATCTCCTCGCTCCACTCGGGCCCCGGCAGGGCGTTCCACACGGCACGCGGCGCGCCGCCGGAGGCCAGCGACTCGATGAAAGCTGCCCCGCGCTCGTACCGCGTCCAGGATCCGGCGTCGGGCACCGGCGGGGGCGGCAGCGGATCGGGCGAGGTCCGCTTCTCGGCCCGCGCGCTGCGCGGCGGCACGGCCAGCTGCAACACGTCCGCGAGGCTCCCCGCGTACCGGTCGGCGACGGCCCGCGCGAGCCGCAGCAGTTCCTCGCTCAGCACCGGCTCGGGCGACACCACCTGGGCCAGCGCGGCCAGCGGTCCCGAGTACTCGGACTCGGCGAGCCGCTCCACGAGGAACCCGTCGATGAGCCCCCCGCCCTCCCGGCGCCCGTCCCGCACCCGGTGCCGGCCGGCTCCGAACCGCACCCGCACCCGCACCCCCGGCTGGGCGTCGGCGTCCAGCTCGGCCGGGACGGCGTAGTCGAAGTACCGGTCGAGATGCAGCACGCCCTTGTCCACGAGCACCCGGGCCACCGGAAGCCGCTCGGCCAGCTCGGCGCCCCGCCAGGTCCGTGGCTTGGCCCGGGGCACCTTGGCCCCCCGCACGCTCTCCCGAATGAGCGCGAGCTGCTCCGGCGGCGCCCCTTCGGCGCCCCCGCCCCCCTGCCCGTTCTCGCTGCTCACGCTTGCATTCTTACCAAACGCCACTGACAACCGACGCCGCCCGAGATCATTCCGACCGCGGACCGCCACACGGCGCTCCTCTGCCTTGGGCCACTCGGCCATACCGGTCCGGAAACCGGCAGCAGGATTCGAACCTGCGGGGGGGATCACCCGGAAGAAAGTATCCGAGGCCTGCACACCGAGCGGCGCCGGTGTCCCGAGATCAGCCCGGCCACGGTCGAAACACACCAGCTTCACCGCGCACCCAGAGGCACACTCCACGGAAGTAACCGCAGCCATCGCACCGGGACGGCGCCAGCCTACTGATCACCCGGTCTCTGCGGCCAGCCGGTTTCCGCACCCCCGGGACATGGCGAAGGCCCGGCTCCCCCGAAGGGAAACCGGGCCTTCGTCGAGGTGGATCCGGGGTTACAGGCCCACGGCCTTGCGCAGGGCGTCCACGCGGTCCGTCTTCTCCCAGGTGAACTCGGGGAGCTCGCGGCCGAAGTGACCGTACGCGGCGGTCTGGGCGTAGATCGGGCGGAGCAGGTCGAGGTCGCGGATGATCGCGGCCGGACGCAGGTCGAAGACCTCGTCGATCGCCTTCTCGATCTTCTCGGTGTCGACCTTGGCGGTGCCGAAGGTCTCCACGAAGAGACCGACGGGCTCGGCCTTGCCGATCGCGTAGGCCACCTGGACCTCGCAGCGGGAGGCCAGGCCGGCCGCGACGACGTTCTTGGCGACCCAGCGCATGGCGTAGGCGGCGGAACGGTCGACCTTGGACGGGTCCTTGCCGGAGAAGGCACCGCCACCGTGGCGGGCCATACCGCCGTAGGTGTCGATGATGATCTTGCGGCCGGTCAGGCCGGCGTCACCCATCGGGCCGCCGATCTCGAAGCGGCCGGTCGGGTTGACCAGGAGGCGGTAGCCCTCGGTGTCGAGCTTGATGCCCTCGTCCAGCAGGGCCTTCAGCTCCGGCTCCACGACGAACTCGCGGATGTCGGGGGCGAGCAGCGACTCCAGGTCGATGTCCGAGGCGTGCTGGCTGGAGACGACGACCGTGTCGAGGCGGACGGCCTTGTCGCCGTCGTACTCGATGGTCACCTGCGTCTTGCCGTCCGGACGCAGGTAGGGGATGGTGCCGTTCTTGCGGACCTCGGACAGGCGCTTCGACAGGCGGTGCGCCAGGAAGATCGGCAGCGGCATCAGGGTCGGCGTCTCGTCCGTCGCGTACCCGAACATCAGGCCCTGGTCGCCGGCGCCCTGCTTGTCGAGCTCGTCCTCGTCGCCCTCGACCCGGGACTCGTACGCGGTGTCCACGCCCTGGGCGATGTCCGGGGACTGTGCGCCGATCGACACCGAGACGCCACAGGAGGCGCCGTCGAAGCCCTTCTTCGAGGAGTCGTAGCCGATCTCGAGGATCTTGTTGCGGACCAGCGTCGCGATGTCCGCGTACGTCTTGGTCGTGACCTCGCCGGCCACATGCACCAGGCCGGTGGTGATCAGCGTCTCGACGGCGACCCGGGAGGTCGGGTCTTCGCGCAGAAGCGCGTCGAGAATGGTGTCGCTGATCTGGTCAGCGATCTTGTCGGGGTGACCCTCGGTCACGGACTCCGAGGTGAACAGGCGACGGGACACAACGCTCCCTGGGGTTGCAGCGGCTGCTGGCTGATCATTGGCGGACGACACGGGGAGCTGCGCCCGGCATCGTCCGAGAACAGTTTATCGGTCGTACTCTGCCGCAGGCCCACCTGTCTCGACACTCGGGAGTGCTGTGACCTGCGGCACGGGCATTCTGCCCAATGGGCGGCGGCGTTGAACAGGGCCCCCGCACCCTAATGTGGCGTCCGGGAAAGTTGACAAATGGTTGGACAAAGTTAACCCAATCGGGCCGCCACCAGATCCCACACGGTGTCGGCGAGAGCCTCCTTGGGCCCGTGCGGCACCGGCGTCTCGCTGCCGTCGGCACCGAGCACCACGGCCTCGTTCTCCTCGGAGCCGAAGGTCTTGCGCTCCCCCACCTCGTTCACCACGAGCAGGTCGCAGCCCTTGCGCGCCAGCTTGGTCCGGCCGTTGGCGAGGACATCGTCGGTCTCGGCGGCGAAGCCGACGATCACCTGTCCGGGCCGCGCCCGGTCGGCCGAGATCTCCGCGAGGATGTCCGGATTCCGCACCAGGACGATCGGCTCGGGATCCTGGCCGTCCTTCTTCTTGATCTTCCCGGCCGCGTAGACCGCGGGGCGGAAGTCGGCGACGGCAGCGGCCATGACCACGGCGTCGGCGTCGGCGGCCGCCTTCAGCACCGCCTCCCGCAGCTGTACGGCCGTCCCGACCGGGACGACGTCCACGCCGGCCGGGACGGGCAGGCCGGTGGTGTTGGCCGCGACCAGTGTCACCCGGGCGCCCCGCGCGGCGGCCGTGCGGGCGAGGGCGTAGCCCTGCTTGCCGGAGGAGCGGTTGCCGAGGAAGCGGACGGGGTCGAGGGGCTCGCGGGTGCCGCCGGCGGAGACGACGACATGGCGGCCCGTCAGGTCGGGCTCCCGCGCTCCGCGCGCCAGGATGCGACGGCAGTCCTCGAAGATCTCCGCCGGGTCGGGGAAGCGGCCCTTGCCGGTGTCGACCCCGGTGAGGCGGCCGACCGCCGGTTCGATGACGACGGCGCCGCGGCGGCGCAGCGTCGCCACGTTCTCCTGGGTGGCCGGGTGCTCCCACATCTCGGTGTGCATCGCGGGGGCGAAGACGACCGGGCAGCGGGCCGTGAGGAGGGTGTTGGTGAGCAGGTCGTCGGCGAGGCCGTGGGCCGCCTTGGCGAGCATGTCGGCGGTGGCGGGGGCGACCACGACCAGGTCGGCGTGCTGGCCGATCCGGACGTGCGGGACCTCCTCGACGTGGTCCCAGACCTCGGTGGAGACCGGGTTGCCGGAGAGGGCGGACCAGGTGGCGGCGCCGACGAAGTGCAGCGCGGAGGCGGTGGGCACGACCCGGACGTCGTGGCCCGACTCCGTGAACCTTCTCAGCAGCTCGCAGGCCTTGTACGCGGCGATGCCACCGCTGACCCCCAGCACGACCTTCGGCTTGTCCACCGTCTCTCCCCGCACTCGGCTCCCGTGCCCCGGCTCCGGCGCACGACTCCATCACACACCACAGGCCCGACAGTCGGCTGCCGGGCCTGTGGATAAGTCAACTGCAATACGAAAGTACTACTGCAGAACTACTGCTCTGCTACTGCGCCGGGCCTTCGACGGCCTCGGACGTCAGCAGACCCGCGTTGATCTCACGCAGGGCGATGGAGAGCGGCTTCTCGTGGACGTGGGTGTCGACGAGCGGACCGACGTACTCCAGGAGACCCTCGCCGAGCTGCGAGTAGTACGCGTTGATCTGGCGGGCACGCTTGGCCGCGTAGATCACGAGGCTGTACTTCGAGTCGGTGGCCTCGAGGAGCTCGTCGATCGGAGGGTTGATGATGCCCTCGGGCGCGGTGATGGAAGAGGACACGCTCTGCCTTCCGATGGATGGGAAAGATTCAGTATGAATGATCAGCGACGATCACACAACGTCCATCAAGGCTAGCAGCTCGCGCGCCACGTCCTCGACGGAGGTGTTGACCAGTGTCTCGTCGAACTCCGGCTCGGCCGCCAGCTCGATCTTGGCCGCGTCCAGACGGCGCTCGATCACCTCGGGCGACTCGGTGCCCCGTCCGGTGAGCCTGCGGACCAGTTCCTCCCACGACGGAGGAGCCAGGAACACCAGCCGGCCCTCCGGCATGGACTCGCGGACCTGCCGGGCGCCCTGGAGGTCGATCTCCAGCAGCACCGGCACGCCGGACTCCAGGTGCTCCAGCACCGCCTGTCGGGGGGTGCCGTAGCGGTTGCCCGCGAATTCGGCCCACTCGAGGAGCTCACCGTTGGCGATGAGCTTGTCCATCTCCTCGTCGGAGACGAAGAAGTAATGCACTCCGTGCTTCTCGCCCGGGCGGGGCCTGCGGGTGGTCGCCGACACCGAGAGCCAGACCTCGGGGTGCTCCTTGCGCATATGCGCGACGACCGTGCTCTTACCGACCCCGGAGGGGCCGGAGAGCACGGTCAGCCGCGGACGTACGTCCGGGGGCTCGGGGGTCGTCCCCCGGAATGTTGCAGCCATGCAGCGATTATTCCAGCAATCGCAGGTTGCCCGGGACGCCTGTCCCGGACGGCCCGGTGATCAGGAGCCGGTGCTGCCGAACTCGCGCTCCAGGGACGCGATCTGATTGGAACCGAGGCCACGTACTCGGCGGCTCTCGGAGATCCCGAGTCGCTCCATGATCTGCTTGGCGCGGACCTTGCCCACGCCCGGCAGGGACTCGAGCAGGGCGGAGACCTTCATCTTGCCGATGACGTCGTTTTCCTGGCCCTGCTTGATGACCTCGTGGAGAGAGGCGCCGGAGTGCTTGAGTCGATTCTTGACCTCGGCCCGCTCCCGGCGAGCCGCGGCGGCCTTTTCGAGCGCGGCTGCGCGCTGTTCAGGGGTAAGGGGCGGAAGAGCCACGCCTACGTCACCTCGGATGTCGAACTGTCGGATACGGACCGGTGAGGAACCTAGTCGCCCCACACCTGGGGAGCCACGAGCAACACGCTTGCCCGTTCACCCTGCTCGGAGACTAGCGGGCAAGTCCGCCAGAGTCAGCGAGAACAGCGGAAAAGTCCTGGTCAGCCTCCGCCAGGCCAGACATTTCAGACATACTGCCCAGGATTTGAGGATGTATTCACGCTGAACCCGTCGCCCGAGCGCCCGCCGAAGCGCTCCCGGATCACTCATCTGAGTCCTCACCGACCTGCGACGACGTCCCGGATCTCGTCCGCGAACCGCTCCGCGGCCGCCCGCAGAGCCCCGACATCGGGACCGTGACGCAAAACACCTCGGCTCACGTTTGGAACCACGTTGCGCACCGCCGCCCCGAAGACCGTGGGCAGATCGGCGGCCGTCGCCCCCTGCGCCCCGACGCCCGGCGCGAGCAGCGGGCCGTTGATGTCGAGGTCGTAGGACGACAGGTCGCCGACCGTGGCACCCACGACGGCGCCGAAGGAGCCCAGCGGCTCCTCCCCCGCGTTCTCGGCGGCCAGGTGGGCCAGCATGGTCGCGCCGACCGTCCGGCCGTCGCCACGCACCGCGTGCTGCACCTCGGGGCCCTCCGGGTTCGAGGTCAGGGCCAGCACGAACAGGCCGGCCCCGCTCTCCCGGGCCAGCGCCACGGCCGGGCTGAGCGAGCCGTAGCCGAGATAGGGCGAGACGGTCAGGGCGTCCGAGAACAGCGGCGCGTCCTTGCTCAGGTAGGCCTCCGCGTACCCGGCCATGGTGGAGCCGATGTCGCCGCGCTTGGCGTCCATGACGACCAGCGTCCCGGCCTCCCGCGCCTCCCGCACCACCCGCTCGAGGACGGCCACCCCGCGCGAGCCGAACCGCTCGAAGAACGCGCTCTGCGGCTTCATCACCGCGACCCGGTCGGCCACCGCCTCCACCACGGCACGGCTGAACCGCTCAAGCCCTGCCACGTCGTCGTTCAGACCCCACTCGGAGAGCAGCGAGGCATGCGGGTCGATACCGACGCACAGCGGACCGCGCTCGTCCATCACACGGCGCAGACGCGCGCCGAAGGGCTCCAACGGGCTCATACGGCCTTCCTCACATCGGCGCCGACCGCGTCGGCGAGCGTGGCGTACGGGCTGGTGCGCAGACGCGCCGCGAGCCCCTTGTGGACGGCGCGGCCCCAGAAGGGCCCCTCGTAGAGGAAGGCGCTGTAGCCCTGGACCAGCGTGGCACCGGCCAGGATGCGCTGCCAGGCGTCCTCGGCGTTCTCGACGCCGCCGACACCGACCAGGGTGATCCGGTCGCCCACGCGCGCGTACAGCCGCCGCAGCACTTCCAGGGACCGCGCCTTCAGCGGCGCCCCGGAGAGCCCCCCGGTCTCCTTCACCAGCTCGGAGCCGGAGCTCAGTCCGAGGCCCTCGCGCGCGATGGTGGTGTTCGTCGCGATGATCCCGTCGAGACCCAGCTCGACGGCCAGGTCGGCGACGGCGTCGACGTCCTCGTCGGCGAGGTCCGGCGCGATCTTCACCAGCAGCGGCACCCGGCGGTCGGTGACGGTCAGGTCGGCGGCCTCGCGCACCGCGCTCAGCAAGGGGCGCAGCGCCTCGGTGGCCTGGAGGTTCCGCAGCCCGGGCGTGTTCGGGGACGACACATTCACGACCAGGTAGTCGGCGTACGGCGCGAGCCGCTCGGCGGACTTCACGTAGTCGCGGACCGCCTCGGCCTCCGGTACGACCTTGGTCTTGCCGATGTTGACGCCCACGACGGTCTTGAAGACGGGCTCACGGGCGGCCAGCCGGGCGGCGACGGCGAGCGATCCGTCGTTGTTGAACCCCATGCGGTTGATCAGCGCCCGGTCGGCGACCAGCCGGAACAGCCGCTTTTTGGGATTGCCGGGCTGCGCCTCGCCGGTCACGGTGCCGATCTCGACATGGTCGAACCCGAGCATCGACATCCCGTCGATCGCGACGGCGTTCTTGTCGAACCCGGCGGCCAGCCCGAAGGGGCCGTGCATCCGCAGTCCGAAGGCCTCGGTGCGCAGTTCCCTGTACCGCGGCGCGAGCGCGGCGGCGACGAAGGTGCGCAGCACCGGGATCCGGACAGCAAGCCGGATCCACCGGAAGGCCAGGTGATGAGCCTGCTCCGGGTCCATCCGCTTGAAAACGAGATTGAAGAAGATCTTGTACATGGCGTCCTCATGCGAAGGGGGGACGCCGTATCCGGAGTCCCCCCTCAGTCGAGCGCCCCGGAGGGGCGCGGGGAACTGCGCGACCGGCCACAACCGGCCCGCAGCCTCAGTACGACCTTTCAGTCCCGAGCCGCGGTCAAGTGTTCCGCGTGCTCCTGGAGCGACCGCACACCCACATCCCCGTGATTGAGCGCGTCAATGCCCTGCACAGCCGCCGCCAGCGCCTGCACCGTCGTCAGGCACGGCACCGACCGCGCCACCGCGGCCGTCCGGATCTCGTACCCGTCCAGGCGACCCCCCGTGCCGTAAGGGGTGTTGACGATGAGGTCGACCTCGCCGTCGTGAATCAGCTGGACGATCGTCTTCTCGCCCTGCGGACCGACGCCGTCCGACTGCTTGCGCACAACGGTCGCGTTGATGCCGTTGCGCTTGAGCACCTCGGCCGTGCCGGACGTGGCGAGCAGCTCGAAGCCGTGGGCGACCAGCTCACGGGCCGGGAAGATCATCGAGCGCTTGTCGCGGTTGGCGACCGAGATGAACGCGCGGCCCTTGGTCGGCAGCGGCCCGTACGCCCCCGCCTGCGACTTGGCGTACGCCGTGCCGAAGACGGAGTCGATGCCCATGACCTCGCCGGTGGAGCGCATCTCCGGGCCCAGGACCGTGTCGACGCCCCGGCCGTGGATGTCACGGAACCGCGACCACGGCATGACCGCCTCCTTGACGGAGATCGGCGCGTCGAACGGCAGCTCACCGCCGTCGCCACGGGCCGGCAGCAGCCCCTCGGCGCGCAGCTCGGCGACGGTCGCGCCCAGCGAGATCCGGGCGGCGGCCTTGGCCAGCGGCACCGCGGTCGCCTTCGAGGTGAAGGGGACCGTACGGGACGCGCGCGGGTTGGCTTCGAGGACGTAGAGGATGTCCCCGGCCATCGCGAACTGGATGTTGATCAGACCGCGCACGCCGACGCCCTTGGCGATGGCCTCCGTCGAGGCCCGCAGGCGCTTGATGTCGAAGCCGCCCAGCGTGATCGGCGGCAGGGCGCACGCCGAGTCGCCGGAGTGGATACCGGCTTCCTCGATGTGCTCCATGACGCCGCCGAGGTACAGCTCCTGACCGTCGTAGAGCGCGTCGACGTCGATCTCGATCGCGTCGTCCAGGAACCGGTCGACGAGCACCGGCCGGGAGGGGCTGATCTCGGTGGACTCGGCGATGTAGGAGGCGAGGCGGGTCTCGTCGTAGACGATCTCCATGCCCCGGCCGCCGAGGACGTACGACGGCCGCACGAGCACCGGGTAGCCGATCTCGTCGGCGATGGCCTTTGCCTCGGCGAACTTGGTGGCGGTGCCGTGCTTGGGGGCCGGCAGGCCCGCCTCCGCGAGGACCCGCCCGAAGGCACCCCGGTCCTCGGCCGCGTGGATGGCCTCGGGGGGCGTGCCGACGATCGGCACGCCGTTGTCCTTCAGCGCCTGCGACAGGCCCAGCGGCGTCTGCCCGCCGAGCTGCACCACCACACCGGCGACCGGACCGGCCTGCTGCTCGGCGTGGACGATCTCCAGGACGTCCTCCAGGGTGAGCGGCTCGAAGTACAGCCGGTCGGAGGTGTCGTAGTCGGTGGAGACGGTCTCCGGGTTGCAGTTGACCATCACGGTCTCGTACCCGGCGTCCGACAGCGCGAAGGACGCGTGCACGCAGGAGTAGTCGAACTCGATGCCCTGGCCGATGCGGTTGGGACCGGAGCCCAGGATGATGACGGCCGGCTTCTCGCGCCGGGCGACCTCGGTCTCCTCGTCGTAGGAGGAGTAGAAGTACGGCGTCTTCGCGGCGAACTCGGCCGCGCAGGTGTCGACCGTCTTGTAGACCGGGCGGACGCCGAGCGCGTGCCGGACCTCGCGGACGACGTCCTCGCGCAGGCCGCGGATCTCGCCGATCTGCTGGTCGGAGAAGCCGTGCCGCTTGGCCTCGGCGAGCAGGCCGGGGGTGAGTTCGGCGGCGGCCGCCAGCTCGTCGGCGATCTCCTTGATCAGGAACAGCTGGTCGACGAACCACGGGTCGATCTTCGTGAACTCGAAGACCTCCTCGGGCGTGGCGCCCGCGCGGATGGCCTGCATGACGGCGTTGATACGGCCGTCGGTGGGCCGCACCGCCTCCCGCAGCAGCGCCTCCTTGTCGCCGGGCTCGCCGACGAACGTGAACTGGCTGCCCTTCTTCTCCAGGGAGCGCAGCGCCTTCTGGAAGGCCTCGGGGAAGTTGCGGCCGATGGCCATGGCCTCGCCGACCGACTTCATGGTCGTGGTCAGCGTGGAGTCGGCCTGTGGGAACTTCTCGAACGCGAAGCGCGGGGCCTTGACGACCACATAGTCGAGCGTGGGCTCGAAGGAGGCCGGGGTCTCCTGGGTGATGTCGTTCGGAATCTCGTCGAGGGTGTAGCCGACCGCCAGCTTGGCTGCGATCTTCGCGATCGGGAAACCGGTCGCCTTGGAGGCGAGCGCCGAGGACCGCGACACGCGCGGGTTCATCTCGATGACGATGACCCGGCCGTCCTCGGGGTTGACCGCGAACTGGATGTTGCAGCCGCCGGTGTCGACACCGACCTCGCGGATCACGGCGATGCCGATGTCCCGCAGGATCTGGTACTCGCGGTCGGTCAGCGTCATCGACGGGGCGACGGTGATCGAGTCACCGGTGTGCACGCCCATGGGGTCGAAGTTCTCGATGGAGCAGACGACCACGACGTTGTCGTGCTTGTCGCGCATCAGCTCCAGCTCGTACTCCTTCCAGCCGAGGATGGACTCCTCCAGGAGCACCTCGGTGGTGGGCGAGAGGGTCAGGCCCTGGCCGGCGATCCGGCGCAGCTCCTCCTCGTCGTGCGCGAAGCCGGAGCCGGCGCCGCCCATGGTGAAGGAGGGGCGGACGACGACGGGGTAGCCGCCCAGCTCGTCCACTCCCGCGAGCACATCGTCCATGGAGTGGCAGATCACCGACCGGGCGGACTCACCGTGCCCGATCTTGGCGCGCACGGCCGCCACGACGTCCTTGAAGAGGTCGCGGTCCTCGCCCTTGTTGATGGCTTCGACGTTGGCGCCGATCAGCTCGACGCCGTACTTGGCGAGGACGCCGTTCTCGTCCAGCGAGATCGCGGTGTTGAGCGCGGTCTGGCCGCCCAGGGTGGGCAGCAGGGCGTCGGGGCGCTCCTTGGCGATGATCTTCTCGACGAACTCGGGGGTGATCGGCTCGACGTAGGTCGCGTCGGCGATCTCCGGGTCGGTCATGATCGTCGCCGGGTTGGAGTTGACCAGGATGACGCGCAGGCCCTCGGCCCGCAGGACGCGGCACGCCTGGGTGCCGGAGTAGTCGAACTCGGCGGCCTGGCCGATGACGATCGGGCCGGAGCCGATGACCAGGACGGACTGGATATCGGTGCGCTTAGGCACGCTGGCCCTCCATCAGGACTGTGTCCATCAAAGACGTGAAGCGGTCGAACAGGTAGGCGGCGTCGTGCGGGCCGGCTGCTGCTTCGGGGTGGTACTGGACGGAGAAGGCCGGCTGGTCGAGCAGTTGCAGCCCCTCCACGACGTTGTCGTTCAGGCAGACGTGCGAGACCTCGACGCGGCCGAACTTCGTCTCGCTGACCCGGTCGAGCGGGGCGTCCACGGCGAAGCCGTGGTTGTGCGCGGTGACCTCGACCTTGCCGGTCGTACGGTCCTGGACCGGCTGGTTGATGCCCCGGTGGCCGTACTTCAGCTTGTAGGTGCCGAAGCCGAGCGCGCGGCCGAGGATCTGGTTGCCGAAGCAGATGCCGAAGAGCGGGGTCTTCCGCGCCAGGACGGAGGTCATGAGGGCGACCGGGCCGTCGGCCGTGGCCGGGTCGCCGGGACCGTTGGAGAAGAACACCCCGTCGGGGCGGACGGCGTACACGTCCTCCTCGGTGGCGGTCGCGGGCAGCACGTGCACCTCGATGCCGCGCTCGGCCATCCGCTGCGGGGTCATGCCCTTGATGCCGAGGTCGATCGCGGCGACGGTGAATCGCTTCTCCCCGACCGCCGGGACGACGTACGCCTCCTTGGTGGCGACCTCCTCGTACAGCGAGGCGCCCTTCATGTGCGGCTGGGCCTGCACGCGCGCGAGGAGCTCGGAATCGGCGGCGATCGCCTCGCCCGAGAAAATGCCGGAGCGCATCGAGCCGCGCTCACGGAGGTGGCGGGTGAGGGCGCGGGTGTCGATCCCGGAGATGCCGACCACGCCCTGCGCGACCAGCTCGTCGTCCAGGGACCGCTTGGCACGCCAGTTGGAGGGCACGCGCGCGGGGTCGCGCACGACGTAGCCGGAGACCCAGATGCGGCTGGACTCGTCGTCCTCGTCGTTCCACCCCGTGTTGCCGATCTGCGGGGCGGTGGCGACCACGATCTGGCGGTCGTACGACGGGTCGGTGAGGGTCTCCTGGTAGCCGGTCATGCCGGTGGAGAACACGGCCTCGCCGAAGGTCTCCCCCACGGCCCCGTAGGCGCGGCCGCGGAAGATCCGGCCGTCCTCCAGGACGAGTACCGCGGGAGCCTTGGCGGCTCCCCTTGTGGAGGTCGTCATCGTTCGGCGCCTTCCGTGCTGGGTGTCTTGATCATGGAATTGAGGGTGTCGACCCACTCGGTGTGCTCGGCCGCGTGGTCGGAGCGGAATCCGGAGTCGATCAGGCGGTCGCCGTGCTGCCAGGTCACCACGAGCAGTCCGCCCTCGGTGAGGACCTTGCCCGCGATGCCCTTGCCGAGCAGGGCCTCGCGAAGCGCGGCGGCGGGGATGAAGAAGTCGGTCGCCCCGGGGCGTACGACGTCCAGGCCCGCGTCGGTCAGGGTGAGCTCGACCCGGCTGCGGGAGCCGAGGCCGCGGGCCACGATGCGGTCCAGCCACTGCCCGGCGGTGGTGGAGCCGTGGTAGCGGCCGCTCATCGTCAGTCTGGCCGCGCCGAGGTCGTCCGGCGCGCTGGGCAGCTCGGGCAGGTCACCCTGGAGGGTGCCGCGCCATTTCCAGCCCTCGCGCATCAGCCAGTAGACGAGCGCGACGAAGAGGGCGAGGCCGACGAGCCACCCGATGCGAGCGGACCAGTCGGTGACCGCGGCCGACTTCTTGTCGTCGGCCAGCAGGATCAGAGGTGTCACGTCAGCTTCCCGTCCACGAGCGTCGCCTTGCCCCGCAGCCATGTGTGGGTGACACGGCCCGGCAGCTCACGCCCCTCGTAGGGGGTGTTGCGGCTGCGCGAGGCGAAGCCCGCGGGGTCCACCAGGCCACGGTATTCCGTGTCGACGAGGACGAGGTTGGCGGGCTCACCTGCCGAGACGGGACGGCCGTGGCCGGTGGCCTGTCCGATCCGCGCGGGCTTGACGGACATCCGGTCGGCGACGCCGGCCCAGGTCAGCAGGCCCGTGTCCACCATGGTCTCCTGGACCACCGACAACGCGGTCTCCAGGCCCACCATGCCCATGGCGGCCGCGGCCCACTCGCAGTCCTTGTCCTCGTGCGGGTGCGGGGCGTGGTCGGTGGCGACGATGTCGATCGTGCCGTCGGCCAGCGCCTCGCGCAGGGCCATGACGTCCCGCTCGGTGCGCAGCGGCGGGTTGACCTTGTAGACCGGGTTGTACGACCGCACCAGCTCGTCGGTGAGGAGCAGGTGGTGCGGGGTGACCTCGGCGGTGACGTCGATGCCCCGGGACTTGGCCCAGCGCACGATCTCCACGGACCCGGCGGTCGAGAGGTGGCAGATGTGGACGCGGGAGCCGACGTGCTCGGCGAGCAGGACGTCCCGGGCGATGATCGACTCCTCGGCCACCGCCGGCCAGCCGCCCAGGCCCAGCTCGGCGGAGACGACGCCCTCGTTCATCTCGGCGCCCTCGGTCAGCCGCGGCTCCTGCGCGTGCTGGGCGACGACCCCGCCGAAGGCCTTCACGTACTCCAGCGCACGGCGCATGATCACGGCGTCGTCGACGCACTTGCCGTCGTCGGAGAAGACGGTGACCCCGGCGGCCGACTCGTGCATGGCCCCCAGCTCGGCGAGCTTCCTGCCCTCCAGGCCGACGGTGACGGCGCCGATGGGCTGCACGTCGCAGTAGCCGTGCTCCTGGCCGAGCCGGTAGACCTGCTCGACCACACCGGCGGTGTCGGCGACCGGGAAGGTGTTGGCCATGGCGAACACGGCCGTGTAGCCGCCGGAGGCGGCCGCGCGGGTGCCGGTGAGCACGGTCTCGGAGTCCTCGCGGCCGGGCTCGCGCAGATGCGTGTGCAGGTCGACCAGGCCCGGCAGCAGCACCTGGCCGGCGGCCTCCACGACCTCGGCGCCCTCGGCGGACAGCCCGCTGCCCACCGCCTCGATGACCTCGCCGTCGATCAGGACGTCCTGCGGTTCACCACCGAGCACCTTCGCACCACGGATCAGGATCTTGCTCATGGGTGTTACTTCTCCTCGATGGTGCGGGCGTGGCTGACGGCGGGTTCGTTGCCGCCGAGCAGGAGGTAGAGAACGGCCATCCGGATGGAGACTCCGTTTGCGACCTGCTCGACGACGGTGCAGCGGTCGGAGTCGGCGACCTCGGCGGTGATCTCCATCCCGCGGACCATCGGGCCGGGGTGCATCACGATGGCGTGTTCGGGCATCCGCGCCATGCGGTCGCCGTCGAGGCCGTAGCGCCGCGAGTACTCGCGCTCGGTCGGGAAGAACGCGGCGTTCATGCGCTCGCGCTGGACGCGCAGCATCATCACCGCGTCGGACTTGGGGAGGACTGCGTCGAGGTCGTACGACACCTCGCAGGGCCAGTTCCCGACGCCGACCGGCACCAGGGTGGGCGGGGCGACCAGGGTGACCTCGGCGCCCAGGGTGTGCAGCAGATCGACGTTGGAGCGGGCGACCCGGCTGTGCAGGATGTCGCCGACGATCGTGATGCGCTTGCCGGCCAGGTCCTGCCCTATCCCGGCGTCCCGGCCGACGAGCCGGCGGCGCATGGTGAAGGCGTCGAGGAGGGCCTGCGTGGGGTGCTGGTGGGTGCCGTCACCGGCGTTGATGACGGCGGCATCGATCCAGCCGGAGTTGGCGAGGCGGTAGGGGGCTCCGGAGGCGCCGTGCCGGATGACGACGGCGTCGACGCCCATCGCCTCCAGGGTCTGGGCGGTGTCCTTCAGGGACTCGCCCTTGGAGACGCTCGACCCCTTGGCGGAGAAGTTGATGACGTCCGCCGACAGCCGCTTCTCGGCGGCTTCGAAGGAGATCCGGGTCCGGGTCGAGTCCTCGAAGAAGAGGTTGACCACGGTGCGGCCGCGCAGGGTCGGCAGTTTCTTGATCGGCCGGTCGGCGACCCGGGCCATCTCCTCGGCGGTGTCGAGGATCAGGACGGCGTCGTCGCGGGTGAGGTCGGCGGCCGAGATGAGATGACGCTGCATCTGTCAGGCTCCGTAAGACAGTTCACATATCGGGAGATTGCGGGCAAGCGTGGGCGCACCGGTGCGGTGCGGGCTCCTGCGCTTGCTACGGGGTCGGCTTCACACCGAGCAGCACGGTGTCGCGACCGTCCTCCTCGGTGAGCAGGACCTTGACCGTCTCCCGCAGCGACGTGGGGAGGTTCTTGCCGACGTAGTCGGCACGGATGGGCAGTTCACGGTGACCGCGGTCGACGAGGACCGCGAGCTGCACCGCGCGCGGGCGCCCGATGTCGTTCAGGGCGTCGAGGGCGGCGCGGATGGTGCGGCCGGAGAAGAGCACGTCGTCGACGAGGACGACCAGTCTGCCGTCGATGCCGTCACCGGGGATCTCGGTGCGGGCCAGCGCACGCGGCGGGTGCATGCGCAGGTCGTCGCGGTACATGGTGATGTCGAGCGAACCGACCGGCATCTTGCGGTCGGTGATCTCCTCCAGCTTGGCGGCGAGCCGCCGGGCGAGGAAGACACCGCGGGTCGGAATGCCGAGGAGCACCACGTCGTCGGCGCCCTTGGCGCGCTCGACGATCTCGTGGGCGATGCGGGTCAGGACCCGCGCGATGTCGGGCCCTTCGAGAACGGGCCGGGCATCGGATGCCTGAAGGTCGGGCTTTACCTGCTTGTCCATACGAAACGGACCCCCTTCTCCGCCTCACGGGACGGACCTTAAAGGACGTCGGATTTGCGCCATCCACCGTATCAGGTGCCGGAGAGGCCCCAGATCACCCCCTTGGCGTAATCGGTCGTCACCGCCACGGAAGAGTCGGTGCGGACCATTCGGCTTGACGCGAGAGAGTAACGCTGCGTAACCTCACAGTGAGTTACCAGCCGCGCGGCGGGACCAAGGCCGGCCGCGTCGACACAGTGTCCGGGGAGCCATATGTCCAGCGAATACGCCAAACAGCTCGGGGCCAAGCTCCGGGCCATCCGCACCCAGCAGGGCCTTTCCCTCCACGGTGTCGAGGAGAAGTCCCAGGGGCGCTGGAAGGCCGTGGTGGTCGGTTCGTACGAGCGCGGCGACCGTGCCGTGACCGTGCAGCGCCTTGCCGAGCTGGCGGATTTCTACGGCGTTCCGGTGCAGGAGCTGCTGCCGGGCACCACCCCGGGCGGAGCCGCCGAGCCGCCGCCGAAGCTGGTCCTGGACCTGGAGCGGCTGGCCACCGTGCCGGCCGAGAAGGCGGGCCCGCTGCAGCGCTACGCGGCGACGATCCAGTCCCAGCGCGGTGACTACAACGGCAAGGTGCTGTCGATCCGCCAGGACGACCTGCGCACACTTGCCGTCATCTACGACCAGTCCCCCTCGGTCCTCACCGAGCAGCTGATCAGCTGGGGCGTCCTGGACGCGGACGCCCGCCGCGCGGTCGCCACCCACGAGGACGCCTGACCCCACGACGCCTGAGCAGAAACGTGCCGCCGGGGCGGCCGGAACCCGATCTG
>NZ_JBHXSK010000035.1:74713-133597 GCF_042716195.1 Streptomyces sp. NPDC058683 | reverse complement strand
GAGAAACCGTCCGGCATCGGCACCACCATCCGCCGGTCCGCCACCGCCACCGGACCAAACGAATCCAGCACCAACCCCATCACCCGATCACCCGGCACCAGATCCACCACACCCGCACCCACCTCCAACACCACACCCGCCGCCTCACTCCCCAACGGCGCATCACCCGGATACAACCCCAGCGCAATCAGCACATCCCGGAAGTTCAACCCCGCAGCCCGCACCCCGATCCGCACCTCACCCACACCCAACGCACGCCCCCCACCCGACGAAACAAGCTCCAGATCCTCCAGCGAGCCCTTCCGCTCAATCCCCAACCGCCACAACCCACCCGGCTCCACACCCACCCCCGCACGCACCAACCGCGGCACCAGCAACCCACCCTGACGGACAGCCAGCTGAGGCTCGTCGAGAGCGGCCAGCACACCCCAGTCCGGCACGTCACCGTCACCGTCGACGTCGACCAGCGTGATCCGCCCCGGATGCTCCGACTGCGCACTACGCACCAAACCCCACACCGGCGCCTGCACCAGATCAGCCGCCTCATCACCCACCGCCACACCCCGACGCGTCACCACCACCAACCGCGCCCCAGCCAACACCTCACTCCCCAACCACCGCTGCAACAACCCCAACACCCCCACCACAACCGAGGACACAGCCGCACCGCCGACATCACCCGCGGCGTCGACCTCAACCAGCACCACTTCCGGTGTCGGCGCACCCTCGGCAACCGCCAACTCCAGCGCGTCCAGATCATCGAAGCGCTCACCCGGCGCCGCCAACCCACCCAGCACCGCAACCCGCCGCACCGAACGCACGGCATCCGAGGCACTCGGCGCCTCAACCCACTCCACGCGGAACAGCGAATCGCTCCCGGATCCCCGAGCACCCGCCAGCCGCGCCTGGTCGACAGGGCGGAAGGCCAGATTCGCCACGCTCGCGACGGGCTCGCCCTGCTCGCTGACCATGTCGATCCGCAGGGCAGACTCACCCGCCCGGCCGATGCGCACCCGCACCCGGTCCCGGCCGGTCTGCTCTACCTGTACGCCGGACCAGGAGAACGGCAATCCCGCGGACGCCGTGTCGCCCTGGTCGAGCCAGCCGAGGCCACCGTGCAGCGTGGCGTCGAAGAGCGCCGGATGCATCCCGAAGCCGGCCGCCACTTCAACCTGCTCCTCGCCGAGCGCAACCTCGGCGTAGACATGCTCGCCAGCCCGCCAGGCCGCCCGTACGCCCTGGAAGACGGGACCGTAGTCGTAGCCGGCCTCCGCCAACCCTGCATAGAGCGCATCGACCGCGATCTGCTCGGCACCCCTCGGCGGCCACTCCACAGGGAACCGCACGTCCAGCGCGGTCTGCGCAGCGGCGAGCGAGCCGCGGGCATGGCAGATCGTCTCACCCTGTTCCCCGTCTCCGCCGGCCTCCGGGCGGGAGTAGACGGCGACCGAACGGCGACCGTCTTCACCGGCCTCGCCGACAGTGACTTGCAGCTGAACCGCCGCGTTCCCGTCCAGGACCAGCGGCGCCTCGAGCACCAACTCCTCAAGCACCGCACTGCCCACATGCCGGCCGACCGCAACCGCCAACTCCACCAACGCAGTCCCCGGCACGATCACCGTCCCGAACACGGCATGATCCCGCACCCACGACGCCGACTCCTGCGACAGACGCCCCGTGAACACCCACTCGTCCCGGTCCCCGACCGACACCGCCGCGCTCAACAAGGGATGGTCGAACCGCCCCAGCCCCGCAGCAGCCAAGTCCCCGACACCCGCACCGGACGCGAGCCAGTACCGCTCCCGTTGGAACGCATACGTCGGCAACTCCACCGACCGAGCACCCGTGTCCGCGTAGAACGCCGACCAGTCCACCGGCACACCCGCCAGGTGCGCCTGCGCGAGAAACGCGGCGAACGTCTCCGCCTCCGACTTGCGCGCCCGCAAGGCCGACGCGAACACCGCACCGTCCCCGTCCACCGCCTGCCGCGCCAAGGCGGTCAGCACCGCCTCCGGCCCCAATTCCAAGAACCGGGTGACACCCTCGTCCTGGAGGGTACGAACCCCGTCCGTGAACCGAACCGCCTGCCGGACGTGATCCACCCAGTAGTCGGGGTCGGTCAACTCGAAGGAGGCAGGCTTACCGGTGACGTTGGAGACGATTGCGATCCGCGGCTCGTTGAACGTCAGTTCCTCAGCTACGGCACGGAACTCCGCCAGCATCGGCTCCATCCGATGCGAGTGGAAAGCGTGACTGACCCGCAGCCGGCTCGTCTTACGGCCCTGCCACCGCGGCAGCCACTCATCCAGCGCGTCCAGGTCACCGGACACCACCACTGAGCGAGGCCCGTTGACCGCAGCGATCCCCAGCCGGTCCTCGAACCCGGCCAGCTCCCCAGCCACCTCCTCCTCCGCCGCCTGCACCGCCGCCATCCCACCACCGGCAGGCAACGCACCCATCAACCGACCACGCGCCACCACCAGAGCACACGCATCCGCCAGCGACAACACCCCCGCCACATGGGCAGCCACCAGCTCACCCACCGAATGCCCGATCAGATAATCCGGACGCACCCCGAGAGACTCCACCAACCTGAACAGCGCCACCTCGACCGCGAACAACGCCGCCTGCGTGAACTCCGTCGCATTCAGAAGACCCGCATCCGCAGAACCCTCCTCAGCAGCCAGCAGACCCCGCAGCGAACGACCCAACCGCGGATCCAGCTCCCCACACACCTCATCCAACGCCCGCGCGAACTCCGGATAGACGGCGGCCAGTTCCACACCCATCCGGGCCCGCTGCGCCCCCTGCCCCGTAAACAAGAACGCCGTACGACCCGCACCCACACGCCCTTCCAACACACCGGCCGCAGCCTCACCACCAGCCAGAGCCGCAAGCCCGGCCAGCAACCCCTCCCGATCCGACGCCACCACCGCAGCCCGGCGCTCCAACTGCGCCCTCGTCACCACCGACGAGAAAGCAACATCCGCCAACCCCACTCCTGGGGAAGCCACCACATGCGCACGCAACCGCTCCGCCTGCGCACGCAACGCCACCTCGTCCTTACCCGACACCACCACCGGCACCGGACGTAAGCCGTTCTCGCCCTGAACCGCCGCCGCCTTCTCCCCGGCCGGCGCCTCCTCCAGAATCACGTGGGCGTTCGTGCCGCTGACTCCGAAGGAGGACACTCCAGCACGTCGCGGCCGCTCACCCGCAGGCCACTCCTCCGCCTCCGTCAGGAGCCGGATCTGCCCGGCCTCCCAGTCGACATGCGGCGACGGCGCATCGACATTCAACGTGGCAGGCAGCTTCTCGTGCTGCATCGCCATCACCATCTTGATCACACCGGCGACACCAGCCGCAGCCGACGTATGCCCGATGTTCGACTTGATGGACCCGAGCCGCAGCGGATCGTTGCCGGCCCGTTCCTGCCCATACGTCGCCAACAGTGCCTGCGCCTCGATCGGGTCACCCAGCTTTGTGCCGGTGCCATGACCCTCGACCGCATCGACATCACCCGTGTCGAGTCCGGCGTTGGCGAGCGCCAGGCGGATCACCCGCTCCTGCGAAGGACCGTTCGGCGCCGTCAGACCATTACTCGCACCGTCCTGGTTGATCGCGCTGCCCCGGACAACACCAAGGATCCGGTGACCGTTGCGACGCGCATCTGACAACCGCTCCAGCACGACCAGACCAAGACCATCCGAGAAACCCGTACCGTCCGCAGCCGCCGCATACGACTTACAACGCCCGTCGGGCGACAGCCCGCGCTGCCTGCTGAACTCCCGCAGGAGGAACGGACCCGACATGATCGTGACGCCACCGGCCAGCGCGAGGGAACACTCACCCGACCGGAGCGCCTGCGACGCCGTGTGAATCGCCACCAACGAGGACGAGCACGCGGTGTCCACCGTGAGCGTGGGCCCTACGAGCCCAAGGCTGTAGGCGACCCGACCCGAGACAACACTCGTCGTCGTACCCGTCAGCCGGAAGCCCTCCAACTCCGGCGGCATCGCACCGCCGCCGTACCCGTCCATCGACATGACGCCGCAGTAAACACCGGTGTCGGAGCCACGCAACGAGGTCGGGTCAATACCCGCATCCTCGAACGCCTCCCACGCCGCCTCCAACATCAACCGCTGCTGCGGATCAATCGCCAACGCCTCACGCGGACTGATCCCGAAAAACCCCGCATCAAAGTCCCCGACACCCTCGACAAAGCCGCCACCACGCGTATACACCGTGCCGACCCGCTCCGGATCCGGGTCATACAACCGCTCCAGATCCCACCCACGATCAGCCGGAAGACCCGACACCGCATCCCGACCCTGCGACACCAACTCCCACAACTGCCCAGGCGACGCAACACCACCCGGATACCGACAACTCATCCCCACAATCGCCAACGGCTCATCCACCCGCGACGAACGCCGCCCCCGCACCACCCGCCGCTCAACAACACCCTCACCCCCACCAACCTCCGCCAGCAGGAACCGGGTCACGGCAGCCGGCGACGGGTGGTCGAAGACCAGCGTGGACGGAAGGCGTACACCGGTGACCTGGGTGAGCCGGTTGCACAGCTCCACCGCCGCCAGCGAATCGAAACCCAACTCCTTGAACGCACGCCCCGGATCAATCGCGGCAGCCGAAACATGCCCCAACACCGCCGCGACCTGCGCCAACACCAACTCCAGAACCACCCGCTCCCAGTCGGCATCCGGCACATCGGCCAACCGCTGCGCGAGCGAACCAGCGGCCCCGGCACGTCGTGCCGGCATCCTCACCAACCCACGCAGCAGAGCCGACAGCAGGCCCGATCGGGCCTGCGCCCGCAGGGCAACGAGGTCCAACTGCACCGGCACGAGCACGGCCGCATCACGCCGCCAGGCCTCGTCGAACAACTCCAGACCCAGCTCGGTCGGCAACGCCCCGACACCCATCCCGGCCCACCGGGCAACACTGCCCTCGTCCAGTTCCCCGGTCATCCCCGTCGCATCCGCCCACAGACCCCAGGCCAACGAGGTCGCCGGCAGACCAGCAGCACGACGCTGCGCGGCCAGGGCGTCGAGTACGGCATTGGCCGCCGCATAGTTGCCCTGCCCCGGACTACCGATCAGAGCGGCGACGGACGAGAACAGCACGAACGCCGACAACTCCATGTCCGCGGTCAGCTCATGCAGATGCAGCGCCGCATCCACCTTCGGCCGCATCACCCGCTCCACCTGCTCAGCCGTAAGAGAGGTGATCACACCGTCATCAAGGACACCGGCCGCATGAATGACGGCGGTGAGCGGGTGCTCCAACGAACCGATCAGAGCTGCCAGTTGGTCACGGTCGGACACATCACACGCCACGGCCCGAGCCTCACAGCCCGACCCCGACAGCTCTCCCACCAACTCAGCCGCACCGGGCGCCTCAGGACCACGCCGGCTGACCAGCAGCAGCCGCCTGACACCATGCTGCTCGGCCAGATGCCGGGCGAAGACCGCACCCAGACCACCAGTGCCCCCAGTGATCAGGACCGT
Organism: Streptomyces sp. NPDC058683; assembly: GCF_042716195.1. NCBI lineage: Bacteria > Bacillati > Actinomycetota > Actinomycetes > Kitasatosporales > Streptomycetaceae > Streptomyces > Streptomyces sp. NPDC058683. The sequence goes on along the minus strand of NZ_JBHXSK010000035.1, from coordinate 128,069 downwards.
ACCGTCGGGGTCCAGCACCGGACCCGCGACCGACACCGACGACACCCGCGCCAGCCTCGGCGCCAGGAACCCACCCCCACGAACCGCGAGTTGAGGCTCATCAAGAGCAGCCACCACACCCCAGTCCGGCACACCACCCTCACCGTCGACATCAACCAGTGTGATCCGCCCCGGATGCTCCGACTGCGCACTACGCACCAAACCCCACACCGGCGCGACCACCACATCCACACCCTCAACACCCACCGCAACACCCCGACGCGTCACCACCACCAACCGCGCCCCAGCCAACACCTCACTCGCCAGCCACCGCTGCAACAACCCCAACACCCGCACCACAACCGAAGACGCCCCATCCGCGTGCCCCGCGACCTCGGCAACCACCACATCCGGAACCGCCGCGCCATAAGCGATTGCCTGCTCAAGCGCATCCAGATCAACCTGCGGCGACTCACCGAGCACCGCGACCCGCGGCGGAGTCGTCGAAGGTGCAGGAAGCGGCACCCAGTCGACTGTGAACAGAGACTCGTTCCCGGCCCGTTGCCCGCCTGCCAGCCGCGCCGGATCCACCGGCCGCAGTACCAGCCTCTCCACGCTCACGACCGGCTCGCCGTACTCATCGGCCGCATCGACCCGCAGCGCGGCCCCACCCGCCTCCACGATCCGGACCCGCACCCGCGAGGCAGCACTGTTCCCCAGCCGCACCCGGGACCAGGAGAACGGCAACTCCGCCGAAGCCGAGGCCGCCCTCTCCAACAGCCCGCCGTGCAGCACCACGTCGAACAGCGCCGGATGGATACTGAAGCCCTCACCACCGGCGTCCTCGGCGAGCACTACCTCGGCATACACCTCTTCGCCGAGCCGCCAGGCCGCCCGCAGCCCCTGGAACACCGGCCCGTAGTCGTACCCGGCGTCCGCCAGACGCGCGTACAACGCCTCGACATCAACCGGCTCCGCACCCGGCGGCGGCCACTCCACCGGCAGCACCGAGGCCAACGGCTGCGTCTCCGGCACGAGCATGCCCCGCGCGTGACACACCGTCTCGGACCGCTCGCCCTCGCCCCGATTCTCCGCACGGGAGTAGACCGCGACCGTACGGCGGCCCTCCTCATCGGGCTCGCCGACGCCGACCTGCAACTGCACCGCCGCACTGCCCTCAAGGATCAGCGGCGCCTCCATGACGATCTCCTCGAGGACCGGGCTCCCCGCATGCCGACCGGCCGTGACAGCCAGTTCCACCAGCGCGGTGCCGGGCACGATCACCATGCCGAGCACGACGTGCTCCTGCACCCAGGGCGCACTGTCCTGCGACATGCGCCCGGTGAACAGCCACTCGTCCCGCGCACCCACCTGAACGGCAGCGGCAAGCAATGGGTGGTCGAGCCGCCCGAGTCCGGCAGCAGACGCGTCGCCTGCCCCGGCACCCGAAGCCAGCCAGTACCGCTCCCGCTGGAACGCATACGTCGGCAGGGGGACGCGCCGAGCACCCGTGCCCGCATAGAACGCCGACCAGTCCACCGGCACACCCGCCAGGTGCGCCTGCGCGAGAAACGCGGCGAACGTCTCCGCCTCCGACTTACGGACGCGCAAGGCCGACGCGAACACCGCACCGTCCCCGTCCACCGCCTGCCGCGCCAACGCCGTCAGAACCGCCTCCGGCCCCAACTCCAAGAACCGCGTCACACCCTCCGCTTGGAGGGTACGAACCCCGTCCGTGAACCGAACCGCCTGACGAACGTGATCCACCCAGTAACCCGGATCAGCCAGCTCCGCCGACACCAGAGCACCGGTCACATTCGACACCACCGGAATCCGGGGAGCGCTGAACGTCAGTCCCTCGGCGACCTTGCGGAACTCCGCCAGCATCGGCTCCATCCGATGCGAGTGGAAGGCGTGACTCACCCGCAGCCGGCTCGTCTTACGGCCCTGCCACCGCGGCAGCCACTCATCCAGCGCATCCAGATCACCGGACACCACCACCGAGCGAGGACCGTTGACCGCCGCGATCCCCAGCCGGTCCTCGAACCCGGCCAACTCCCCGGCAACCTCCTCCTCCGCCGCCTGCACCGCCGCCATCCCACCACCGGCAGGCAACGCACCCATCAACCGGCCACGCGCCACCACCAGAGCACACGCATCCGCCAGCGACAACACCCCCGCCACATGGGCAGCCACCAGCTCACCCACCGAATGCCCGATCAGATAATCCGGACGCACCCCGAGAGACTCCACCAACCTGAACAGCGCCACCTCAACCGCGAACAACGCCGCCTGCGTGAACTCCGTCGCATTCAGAAGAGCCGCATCCGCAGAGCCGTCCTCGGCAGCCAGCAAGTCCCGCAGCGAACGGCCCAACCTCGGATCCAGCTCCCCACACACCTCACCCAACGCCCGCGCAAACTCCGGATAAGCGGCGGCGAGTTCCACACCCATCCGCGCCCGCTGCGCCCCCTGCCCCGTAAACAAAAACGCCGTACGACCCGCACCCACACGCCCTTCCAACACCCCAGCCGCAGCCTCACCACCAGCCAAAGCCGCAAGCCCCGCCAGCAACCCCTCCCGACCCGACGCCACCACCGCAGCCCGGCACTCCAACTGCGCCCTCGTCACCACCGACGAGAAAGCAACATCCACCAACCCCACCCCAGGGGAAGCCACCACATGCGCACGCAACCGCTCCGCCTGCGCACGCAACGCCACCTCCCCCTCACCCGACACCACCACCGGGACCGCCACCGGCACCGGCACCGACGTCGCGGGCAACACGGTCGCCGGACGCTCCGTCGGCTGCTCCTCCGGCGCCGCCGTCAGCACGACGTGGCAGCAGGTGCCGCCGATACCGAAGGACGACACGCCAGCCACGATCGGCTGTCCTTCCCCCGGCCACGGTTCGTTGGCCGTGCCCACGCGGAGACCCAGTCCGTCCAGGTCGATACGCGGGTTCGGCCGGGTGAAGTTGAGGCTCGGTACGAGTTCGCGCTTGTCGATGCAGAGCGCGGTCTTGATCAGGCCCGCGATTCCCGCCGCGCCTTCCAGGTGCCCGATGTTCGTCTTGACCGAGCCGACTACGAGCGAGGTGGCCGCTGTCCGCCGGTAGGCCGCTCCCAGCGCTTCCGCCTCGATGGGGTCGCCGACCGGCGTGCCGGTTCCGTGGAGTTCGACGTACTGCACCTGCGCGGGGGCGACTCCGGCCTGTTCCAGCGCCGTGGTGATCGTCCGTTGCTGAGCGGTGGCGCTCGGGACCGTCAGCCCGTTGTCTCCGGTGCCGGCGCCGACGGCGCTGCCGTCGATGACGGCGTAGACGTGGTCGCCGTCCTCGATGGCGCGCGCGAGCGGCTTGAGGACGACCAGGCCACCGCCCTCGCCGCGCACATAGCCGTTCGCCCGCTCGTCGAAGACGTAGCTCCTGGCGTCGGGCGAGAGCGCGCCCGCGGCTTCGACGACGACGCTGCTGAGGGGGGACACGTTGAGGTGGACGCCGCCCGCGAGCGCGATCTCGGACTCGCCCTTTCGCAGGCTCTGGCAGGCGAGGTGTACGGCGACGAGGGAGGACGACTGTCCGGTGTCGACGGTCATGCTCGGGCCGGACAGGCCCAGGGTGTGGGAGACGCGGTTGGCGATCAGGGAACGGCCGACGCCGGTGAGGGTGTGCCGTGTGACACCGCGGTCGCCTGCCATGGCCACGAGGTCCGAGTAGTCGGCTGCCATGACGCCGAGGAAGACGCCGACATTCGCCGGTGCCTCGTCCGTCGGGTTGTCCGAGATCGTCGACGCCCGGGTCTGAGTCCCGACGACGATGCCTGCGTCCTCCAGGCCCTGCCACGCCAGTTCGAGCGCGAGCCGTTGCTGGGGATCCGTCGCGACGGCCTCGCGCGGGGCCATGCGGAAGAAGTTCGCGTCGAACTCCTCGACCCCTTCGACGAATCCGCCGCGTTCGGGGCCGAAGGGCCGGCTCGTGTCGCGGTCGCGGATGGCGTCGCCGCCTTGGCGCAGCAGCTGCCAGAACTCGTCGGTGCCCGCTGCGCCCGGCGTCCGGGACGCCATTCCCACGATCGCGATCTGCTGCCGATCGGCCCCCGTCATGGCATTCCTCCGTCATGGATGCAGTCCGCAGGTCGTCCTCGTACGGAGGTTAGGCAGCGGTGTCGCCCCGGAGCCGGGCCCTGTCCGGAAACTGCCAACCTTGGGAGGAAGGTCGTCGGTCCACCGCGACCGATCACTTCTCGACCACTTCTCGGCTGGTTCTCGGCCGGTTCTCGGCCGGGCGCGGGCCCCGGGGGGGGAGGTCCCGGCAACGCCTGGGGAAGTCCTCGGAAACGCCTGGGGTGCGAACGGGGAGGCCCTTGGAAGTTATTGGTTACTACTGTCATGCTGCAGCCATGGGAGCTGAGCGCCGTACGGCGACGCAGCGACGGGCGCAGGCGATCGCCGCCGGTATGCGGGTGTTCGCGGACCATGGGCTGACCACGTCGGCGCTGCAGCATGTCGCGGACGAGATCGGGGTCTCGCAGTCTTATGTGTTCCGGCTGTTCGGGAGCAGGCAGTCGTTCTTCCTGGCCTGCGTGGACGAGTTGGAGGTCCAGGTCCTCGGCACCTTCCGCGCGGCGGCGGAGGCCTGTCCGGAGGCCCCTCTGCAGGCGATGCGGGACGCTTTCCGGGACCTGATCGCCGACGGGGTCGCCAGCGGCCTGTGGCTCCAGGCGTATGCCGCCGCGCGCACGGACGAAGAGGTGGCGGCGCGCTGCCGCTCCCTCGTCGCGGGGGTGCTGGCGGAGGCCGAGCGGCTGACCGGCGCGGGCCGGGACGAGCTGGCGCGGTTCCTGGCGGACGGCGCGCTGGTCGTGCTGTTGCAGTCGCTCGGTGTGGATCTGACCGGCGGGAGCTGGGCGGCCGTTGCTCAGCTGCACGCCCAGGAGGCCCGCCCGCTCCAGGCGGCTCGCCCCACCAGTACGGCAATCTCTACCACGAGGACGGCCTCATGAACCCCCTCCTGCTGCCCATCGTCGCCGCTCAGGGACTGTGGGTGCGCTCGAAGACCGAGAGGATTCCACCGGCGGCCGGCCCGACCGAGGGGTCGGTGGGAGACGGGTCCGGGCCGCCGGTGCGCATCGGTGTCCTGGGCGAGTCGACCGCGGCCGGCTGTGGCGTCGGTACCCAGGACGAAGGGTTCCCGGTGCTTCTGGCCCGCGAACTCGCCGCCCGGACCGGCCGGCCCGTCGAGTGGCAGGTGGTGGGTGAGTACGGTGCCACGCTCCGTCGTATCCGCCACCGGCTGATGCCCCGGCTCGGGGAGCAGTTGGACGTCGCGCTGCTCCTCGCGGGTGTCAACGATGTGCTGGCGCGCCGCACCCCGCGGGAGTGGGGGGACGATCTCGGTGCGATCGTCGACGATCTGGCCGGGCGGGCCCAGCATGTCGTGGTGACGGGGACGCCGCCGTTCGGGTCTCTGCCGTCCCTGCCGAGGGTCCTGGCCGGGTACCTCGCCGAGCAGGCGGCGGGTCTCGACGAGGCCTCGCGGCGGGTGTGTGCCGAGTCGCAGCGGGCGACCTGGATCGGCTCGGAGGTGCTGCTGCCGATGGGCCCGGAGTTCTTCGCCCGGGACGGCTTCCACCCGGGGGCCACCGGTTACCGGCGTTGGGCGGAGGCGGTCGCGGACCATCTCGCCGAGCGCCGCGGCGATCTCCTCGCCAAAGCGGTCTGAGACGCCGTACGCCGCCCCCTGCCGTCCTGCCCTCCTGCCCCTGGTCCGAGACCGCGCGGCGCACCACCTGCCTGGAGAGAGGCAACCCATGGCCGACGAACCGCCGTTCATCGACGAGCACACCGTGTTCGTGAAGGCCTCCGCCGCCGCCGTGTGGCGGGCCCTCATGCGGGTGTACGGCGGCCGTGGGTCCGTACGGCCTTCCGGGATCGAGGTGTACGGGCATCTGGTGGGCGCCGAACCGCGGCGGAGTTCCGGAGAACCGCTCGCCGAGGGTTCGACGCTGCCCGGTTTCGAGGTGGCGGAGTCGGTGCCCGGACGTCTGGTCCGGTTCACCGGCCGCCACCGGTTCTCGCGGTACGCGCTGGTCCTGGCCCTGGAGGAGCGGGACGGCGGGACAGTGCTCGGTGCGCGCACCTATGCGGAGTTCCCCGGGCCCGCGGGCTGGGCCTACCGGCAGCTCGTCATCGCGTCCGGCGCGCACGCGGCCCTGATGACACGTCAGCTCTATGCGGTTCGGCGTCGGGCCGAGGCGTCCGGGCCGGCTCGGTGAACTCCCTTGTCAGGTGGGCGGGTTGCCGTGCTTGCGCAGCGGCAGCGACTGGTGTTTCCGGCGCAGCATCGCCAGGCCCGCGATGAGCGCCGTCCGGGTCTCGGCCGGGTCGATCACATCGTCCACCAGTCCTCGTTCGGCCGCGTAATAGGGGTGCATGAGTTCGGTCTTGTACGCCTTGACCAGTTCGGCGCGGGTGGCCTCGGGGTCGGCCGCCTCCCGGATCTCGCGGCGGAAGACCACGTTGGCGGCTCCCTCGGCGCCCATCACCGCGATCTCGTTCGTCGGCCAGGCGTAGGCGAGGTCGGCGCCGATCGAGCGGGAGTCCATGACGATGTAGGCGCCGCCGTAGGCCTTCCTGAGGATCAGCGAGATCCTCGGTACCGTCGCGTTGCAGTACGCGTACAGCAGTTTCGCGCCGTGCCGGATGATCCCGCCGTGCTCCTGGCCGACGCCGGGCAGGAATCCGGGCACGTCCACGAGCGTGATCAGCGGGATGTTGAACGCGTCGCAGAACTGTACGAAGCGCGCGGCTTTCTCCGAGGAGTGGATGTCCAGCACTCCGGCCAGCGACCGCGGCTGGTTGGCGACGATGCCCACGACGTGTCCGTCGAGGCGGGCCAGGGTGCAGATGATGGAGAGGGCCCAGCGCTCGTGCACCTCCATGTGCTCACCGTCGTCAACGAGTTGCTCGATGACGGCGCGCATGTCGTAAGGGCGGGTGCCGTCGGCCGGCACCAGGGATTGCAGGGTCGCTCCGGTCGGGTCGGCCGGGGCGCCGGCGGGGCAGGTCGGCGGGGTCTGCCGGTTGTTGTCGGGCAGCATCGAGAGCAGGAAGCGCACGTCGGCGAGGCAGGTCTCCTCGTCGTCGTACGCGAAGTGCGCCACGCCCGAGGTCTCGGCGTGCACGTCCGCGCCGCCCAGGCCGTTCTGGGAGATCTCCTCGCCGGTCACCGCGCGGACCACGTCGGGTCCGGTGATGAACATCTGGGAGGTGTCGCGGACCATGAAGACGAAGTCGGTCAGTGCCGGGCTGTAGGCGGCCCCGCCCGCGCACGGGCCGAGCATCACGCTGATCTGCGGGATCACGCCGGAGGCCTTGGTGTTGCGGGCGAAGATTCCGCCGTAGCCGGCCAGTGCCTGGACGCCTTCCTGGATGCGGGCGCCCGCTCCGTCGTTCAGCGAGACCAGGGGGGCGCCGGCGGCCAGCGCCATGTCCATGATCTTGTGGATCTTGGTGGCATGGGCCTCGCCGAGGGAGCCGCCGAAGATCCGGAAGTCGTGGGCGTAGACGAAGACCGTCCGGCCCTCGACCAAGCCCCATCCGGTCACCACACCGTCGGTGTGGGGGCGCTTGCCTTCGAGGCCGAAGCCGGTCGCCCGGTGCCGGCGCAGGGTCTCGACCTCCTGGAAGGTCCCCTCGTCGAACAGCAGGGCGAGGCGTTCACGGACCGTCAGTTTGCCCTTGGTGTGCTGCTGTTCCGTGCCGCGTGTGTTGCCATGGACGATGTCGTCGCGGATGGCTGCCAGTTCGGCCGCGCGCGACGCGGCGTCGTTCGCCGTCATATCCGGTATCCCCCCGTGCGGTCGGTCCGGCCGGCGGCGTCGACCGGCGCCGCCGGCGGGAGCAGTCCCAGTTCGGCGGCCCGAACCCCCAGCTGGAATCGGGAGTTGGCGCCGAGCAGGGTCATGATCTCCGCGACATAACGCCCGTAGGTGCGCACGGAGATGGTGAGTTCGCGGGCGGCGACCTCGTCGGTGACCCCTGCGTGCAGGGCGCCGAGTATGCGCCGGGCCAGTGCGGTGCGTTCGCTGTCGCCTAAGACGATCTTCTCGACGGCCGGTAAGGCGTCGCTCCACACGCTCTGGAAGAGCGCGCAGATGGCGTGCAGTACCTCCGGTACCCGGATGACGGAGGACTTGATGCCGGCGGCGGACTCGGTCGCCACGAAGGCGGCGCGGTCGTCGACGACGAGGGCGTGCAGCGGGGGCATCCGGGCCACCCGGACGGCCACGGGACGTGGCCGTCCGCACTGGTCGCGGACGAATGCGGCGTCGAGGAGCGGCGGGATGGTCAGCAGGCGTACGGATACGCCGGCGGCCGCGGCGTAGAGTTCCCGCTCCGCCCGGGTCGACAGGCACGGGTCCGCGACCCGGGCGCGGAACCGGTGTGCGTACACGACATCGATGGAGCGGGTGGCTTCGCCGATCAGGCTTCGTGCCGTGTCGAGCAGGGCGTCCCTGCTCACTGTGGTGATCAGCCGTTCGCGTTCGCTGCGGCGGTGTTGTGCGGCTGCGGACGCCCCGATCAGCGCCCGCACGTCGAACAGTGCTTGTTCCAGTACGTCTTCACGTGTTGCGGACAAGGTTCCCCGTCCCCCGGACTGTTTTGATCACGGGTGAGCCGTGTGCCGGCGACGTCGTTGGGCTCGGCGTGGCTCACCTCAGTTGTTCGGCCTGTCGGGTCACGCCGGGAGCAGGCCGTACTCCACCGCACGCACTCCGGCTTGGAAGCGGGAGTTGGCGTCGAGTTCGCGCATGATCTCCGCGACGTAACGCCGGTAGGTGCGCAGCGAGACGTTGATCTCGCGTGCCGCGGCTTCGTCGGTGTGACCGTCGCGCAGCCGCCGCAGGATGTTCTGGACGAGTTCGGTGCGCAGCCGTGGGCTGAGCCGCGGCCTGCCCGGCAGCGGACGGCCGCCGGACCATGCTCCGGTGAAGAGCAGTTGGAGGGCGCCCACGGCCGCCGGGTCGTCGATGACCACGGACTGGCCGCCGGTCATCTGGTCGGGCGGGGAGACGAGTGCGGTCGCGCCGTCGGCCACCAGGATGCCGCGCAGTTCCCCTTCGGAGACGCGTGCTTCGATCTGGCGGCCGGGGAGATCCTGGAGACGTTCCATCGAGTCACTGGCGATCTCGACCGCACAGAGGACCTGCACGGGGAAATGGTTCGGGGTCCTGGCCAGGTGCCAGAAGACCGATTCCGTAAAGGGGCTGGAGCCGGTGAGGGTCACGGCCAGGGAGCGTCGGCATCTGCGGATGACCCGCCGCACGGTGCGGTCCTCGTCGCACTCCTCTTTTGCCATGCCCGGATTCAGCCAATGCACCGTCATGTCCACGTCGCGAGACCCCCGTATCGCGTTCAACCGTCGTTCGCTGTCGACATCCTTGCGTTCGCCGCATTCACGGCCCCAGGACCACTCTGACCTGGTAATCCGAGGTATCTGATTGAATCCGAAACCAGTCGGACTCCGGCGGGCATCAGCCCGTCGAACCGGAGACCGACATTAGAACCTCGATTCGGATTGAGTCAACTTTCCCCCAAGGTCGCCAGACTACCGGAAGTTTCAATTCCCTTTCCTTAATCACCATTTCAACTACAGGGTTTCAGTCGCCGGAACCTCGGATTCGGCATTTATGCAACGCCCGCGGCGCCTTATGTACAGAACGAAGACATTCGGCCAGCCTCATCTGGCCAGTCGCAACGTCTGACACGGCACTTACGGAAGCTCCGGACCGCGCCGGCCCCCGAGAATTTACGACGCGGTAACAGCTTCCAAGGTTGCGTTCCGCGTCGCCTCGGACCCCCGCCTATCACGTGCACAATTACACAGAAACACCGGGGGAAACACTGGTGAATGACCGGAGCCCAGGCCGCGGGCAAACGCCGTGTTCAGCCGGACAGAGCTCACCGACGCGGTGGCCGGACGGCGCATTGCGGCCAGAAGGCGCATTGCGACGGCCCGCCGGGGTTCTGCGACCTGCTGCGCGCTGCGCGCGCCGTGCGGCTCACGACCGGGCCGGAGGGCGGTCACGATCAACAAAGCGCCCGTCCGACCCCTACATTCGGGCCGGACACATTCCGCCCCGGACCGCCCCGGCTCAGCCGCGGAACCGGGTGAAGCGGAGCGGCGTGAAGACCTCGGGGCACCGCCCGGTGCGGATGTACTCGGCGAGCCGTCGGCGGTGACGGGGCACCTCGCCACGGCCCTTCCACTCAGCCGCCGCAGGATTCCGTTGTTCGAGCACACCGTAAGCCCGGCCGAAGGACGCGGTGCACTGGGTCTTACCGGTGCCCCACTGATGCTGGATTCGGTGCGCAACGCCCTGCAAATCCACTTCCACCGCTTCCTGGCGGGTTACTTCTACGGCCACGACTCGCATACGCGAATAAGGTCACCGTCGTGATCGGTAGAGCTGTGTTGCGATCGGGCCGACAGGCCTCGCCCGATCGACGGGCTTCTGCGCGTGCGCCTCGCGCACCACGCCGGCACCGCCGATCCGTCCGCCGCCGGCAGAGCAGACCTCATACCCCTGCGCTGCAGCCCACGCCTATCCCACCGTCGAGACCTTGATCGTCACGCCACCGCGACCGCCACCGCCACGACCACCGCCGCAATCGCCTGCAATAACGTTTCTCCCGCTATCCCGTAGGCAGCATTTCGAAGTCCCCTCCCATGACCGCTATCAGCTGGAATCGCAACTGATGTGAAAAGAATTGACAGCCACCGCGCCACCGCACCGAAACGGGCCCGTCGCCGGTCCGACACCGCAAGGAATTCCCCGCCGAACGCATGATGTGGCCCACCGCGTGTCCCGGCTCCCCCGCACCCCCTGCCGCCGGCACGCGACCGCCCTTGATCACTACCGTCGCCCACCGGCCGGCACCGGCGACGACAGGCTGCGAGGGCACGCTCGGCGGCGAACGCAGCGGGGTGACGCCCAGCCGCGCATCCTGCCGCCACCCGGTCCCGAACAGCGGCCACTTCACCGGCAGGACCAGCCGGTGGACCAGCCCCCGCCGTACACAACATGACGATTCCATCAGGACTGCGATGACCATCGCCGCAAAGTTAGACTCCGCACATGCCTACGTCAGCCCCGCCCAGCAACCGGTTCGAGCGGCGCCGCGCCGAGACCCGGCAGGCGCTCGTCCGTGCGGCCCGGCAGATCCTCGCCGAGACCGGTGACACCAGCGCCAGCATCCAGGCGATCGCGGAGCGTGCGGACGTCGGCTTCGGCTCCTTCTACAACCACTTCGAGTCGAAGACGGAGTTGTTCGAGGCGGCCGTGGTGGACGCCCTGGAGGAGTTCGGCCAGGCGTTCGACGAGCGGCTGGTGGGCATCGAGGACCCGGCGGAACTCGTCGCGGCAGGTTTCCGGCTCAGCGCACGCCTGACCGCGTCCCACCCGGAGTTGATGCAGGTGCTGCGGCGGCGCGGCCTCGGTCACATCCACTCGGAGAACGGGCTGGCCACTCGGGCTTCACGGGACCTGGGCACCGGTATCGCCTCCGGCCGTTTCAAGGCCCTGGACCCGGCGATCGCCCTCACCGGTCTGGGCGGCGTCCTGCTGTCCCTGGTGGAGCTGCGGTTCTCCCGCCCCGACCTGGACGGCGACGAGGCCGCGGTGGAGCTCGCGGAGATGGCCCTGCTCATGCTGGGCGTCCCGCCGGACGACGCCCACGAGGTCGTCCGGCGTCCCCTCCCCGACCTCGTGTGAGCACCCTCCGGCACCACCTCTACGCGGATGAAGAACCGGGGCGGAAGGTGACCGAACGACCGGTGAAACGGGCCTCGATCCCGCTCTCCGTGGTGGTGACCGACCGCAGACGCAGCCCCTCGGGAATGTTCCGCAACGGAAGGGGCTCCGCCAGGGCCTCGTCGACGACCGCCTTCAGCGGAGGAAGCAAGTCGCCCTGAACGGCCCGGATGCCGGTGAAGGCGATGCGGTTGCCGCTCGCCGCCGCGACCGCCGTACTCATGGTCACCTCGCCGATGACCGGCAGGTCGGCCGTCGCATTGACCCGGCCTGACCCGTCCCCCTGCGACACGGTCACGCCCAACGCGTCCGACAGGTCCTCGTACGACAGGAACGCGGTGGCGTCGACACTGCGGGCGTGGGCCTCCTCGGCGCCTCCCGAGGTCTTCAGCCCGTCGAGGCCGACCGTCAGCTTCGTCACCGGCAGGGGCCTGGTCGTGTCGTCGGCGGGTATGTCGCGGGCGGTGAGGTCGACATGCCGCAGGCTGCCCCCGGCCAGCTGGGTCAGTACGGGGAAGCCGCCGACGTGCACCGACGGTCGCTCGGCGGTGCCCATCCCGTCCTGGAAGGCCTCGGCCGTGCGGCTCTCCGCGCGGGCCGCGGCCATCCGGTCGACCACGACGGCGCCGGCCAGCAGCGCCGCCAGCGACGCGGCGACGACGATCAGGTGCTTCCGCCTCCGAGACGGGGGGCTCGCGTACGGGACGCCTTCGCCGTAGCAGGGCTCGCCGGTGAAGTCGTCATCGGGCCGGGGCTGGTCCATGGGTGTCTGCTCCAGGAAGTAGGAAGTACTCGGGGAACGTGTCCGGACGGTCGGCGGAGTCCTCAGGCGACGGTGCGCTCGGACCGGCCGAGCCCGCGGACGCAGGAGACGGCGCGCGCGCCGTCCACCCCCATCGCGACGAGCGCGGCGGTGGCGGTTCCCGTGCCGTCATCGGCCCAGGTCCCGGCGTTCACGCGGTCGAGGAGTCCCAGCAGATGCCCCTCCAGCGCCCGGCTCGACGGGCCGGGCGGAACGCTGGTCTGGAAGATCCCCTGCCGCTGTCCTCGCGCAATGATCGCCGCCGCGATCTCGCGCGCGGGGGCGAGCACCTCGTCGACCCGCTCCGGACCCAGGTCCTGGGGTGCGAGTCGGAGAAGGACGCGGTACCGGTCACCGACGGGCCACACAGCGAGGACGAAGCACGCCAGCTCGGTGACAGCCTCCGGCGCAGGGGTGTCCAGCGTCGCGAGCGCCTGTCGCAGCGACTCGGCGGCGTCCTCCACCAGCCCCTCCACCAGTGCGGCCTTCCCCCCGAAGTGGCCGTACACCGTACGACGGACCACGCCCGCCGCCTCGGCGATGTCACCGGCAGCCTGGTCTACGCGACCATCGAGGGCCCGCACTTCGGCTGCGGCCCCGTCGCCGCGGCCGCGGTCGCCGGGCTCGGTCTGCCGGCCTTCGTCACCTGGGAACTGCGCCACCCCCATCCCATGCTGAACGTCCGCAAGTTCCGGGAGCGCCCCTTCAGCGGCTCCATGCTGGCGGTGCTGTTCTTCTTCTTCGGCACCTTCGGCTCGCTCTACTACTCCACCCAGTTCCTGCAGTTCGTCCTCGGCTACAACGCGCTGGACACCGGGGTACGGCTGCTGCCGCTGGCCGGAGCCGTCTTCGTCGGCGCCGAGGTCACCGGCAGGCTCGCGCCGAAGCTGGGCGTGAAGCCGACCGTGGGGGTCGGCATGGTGATCGGCACGGCCGGTGTCATCCTGCTCACCCGGGTCGGCTCGGGCTCCGCCTACACCGACTTCCTGCCCTCGCTGGTCATGCTCGGCTTCGCCATCGGGCTGAGCCTGTCCCCGGCCACCGACACGATCATGGCCTGGAACCCCGTGATCAAAGTGGCGGACCTGGCCTGGCTGGAGTTCGAGAAGCCCGACCTGGACGGGCGGAGGTCTTCGCCCGCGACTTCGGCTTCGCGGTCGCCGCCCGCGCGGACGTGCGGGACACGGACGTCCCGGGCGGCGGAAAGGCCGTGCGCCTGCTCGACCCGTCCGGCTTCCCGGTACAGGTGGTGCACTGCGGCGAGGAGCCGGCGGCACTGCCCGAGCAGCCGCCGCTCACTCTCAACTTCGGCACCGCCCACCGTCGTACGAACGCCACCCAGCGCCCGCCGCGCGAGCCGTCCCGGATCCAGTGCCTGGGGCATCTGGTCCTGGAGACAAGGGTGTTCGCCCGCGCCCTGGACTGGTACCTGGACACGCTCGGCCTGATCGTGTCCGACTTCCTCTTCCTGGACGGCCGGCGCGGGCGCGGTCCCACGATGGCGTTCATCCGCTGCGACCGGGGCGGCCACCCCGTCGACCACCACACCCGGGCCCTGCGCCTGGGCCCGGGCAACGGCTACGTGCACTCCGCCTACCAGGTCACCGACCTGGACTCGGTCGCCGCCGGCGGCGAGTACCTCAAAGAGCGTGGCTACCGGCGCAGTTGGGGTATCGGCCGGCACATCCAGGGCAGCCAGCTCTTCGACTACTGGCGCGACCCCGACCGTTTCATGCTGGAGCACTTCGCCGACGGCGACCTGTTCTCCTGTGACGTCGAACCCGGCTGGGCACCCATGTCGACCAGCGGCCTGGCCCAGTGGGGGCCACCCGCCACCCGCGACTTCCTCGGCGCGCACCCCTCCCCGCGGCGGCTCCGCGAGGTCGTCGAGGCGCTGCGGGGCGACAACGAGATGGACCCCGCCCGACGCCTCGGCCTGCTCAAGGCCGCCAACTCCTGACTCCCTGAGGAAATTCACGACATGAGCACCAACGTCCTGCGCACCGCCGACGGCTGGTGGGCGGTCCGCGACGCGCGCGCCGTCCGTATCGACACCAGGGCCGCGACCACCGCCGAGCTGATCGCCGACCGGGCCGCCGTACGGGAGGCGGCCCTGTCGGACGAGACGGGGACACCCGTCCCCGACCTGGTGGCCCTCTCCCCCGTCACCACCCCCTGCCGGGTGGTCGCCCAGATGGTCAACTACCGCAGCCACGCCCGCGACTCGGGCTTCACCGGGGACATCCCGCCGGCCTTCTTCCGCAAGGCGTCCGGCTCGGTCAGCGGCCCCGAGCAGGCCGTCGTCCGGCCCTCACATGTGCGGTTCCTCGGCTACGAGGTGGAGCTGGGCGTGGTCATGGGCGCGCCGCTGCCGGTGGGCACGGTGGTCGAGGAGCGGGACCTGCCGTCGTACGTCGCCGGACTCGTGATCACCAACGACGTGAGCGCGCGGGACGTACAGCTGACGAAGACGCAGTTCTACGAGAGCAAGTCGTACCCCACCTTCACGCCCACCGGGCCGTATCTGGCCCTGCTGGAGCCCGAAGACTTCGCCCATCTCCTCGGCCTGCGGCTGAGGCTGAGCGTCAACGGCGAGCTGCGTCAGGACCGCACTCTCGCCGACATGATCGTCCGCCCGGCGCGGGCACTCACCCTGCTCGCCCGTTTCCAGCCCCTGGACCCCGGTGACCTGCTGCTCACCGGCACCCCCGGCGGCACCGCCCTCAAGGCGCCGCCGAAGGCCGTCGAGAAGATCGGCTCGCTGCTGCCGCCCGCCCTGAAGTGGCGGGCGTTCTTCAGGAGCCAGGCCAGGAACTCGCACTACCTGCGCGCGGGCGACCTCGTGACCGCCGCCATCGCCACCCCGGACGGGCGGATCGACCTCGGCGAGCAGCGCAGTCCCGTGACCGACGCGAACTGAAGACCGGAAGCGAGCCGCACATGACCGTCGAGCACAACCGGCCGGACGTATCCATGGCCACCGACGAGCACAAACCGTCAGACGTTTCCCCGGTGACCGACCGCATCCTCCAGGCGGTGGGCGTCCACGAGGAGTTCGCCGCCCTCGCCCGTCCCGCGCGCGGCCTGCGGCTGCTGGACGCCCGGCACCGGGTGCTGGCCGAGTTCCCGCGGGCCGCGCAGGGAACGCACGGCTACCCGGGGACCAGCATGTTCGACCAGCCCGGGCTGGAGCGGGTGCTGCGCGAGGCGCTGGACCGCACCCCGGAGTGCGCACTGCGCGGCGGGGCCGAGGTCACCGGCGTCGTACCGGAGGGTGACGGCCCGGTCCGGGTGGCCTACCGCGACGACCGGGGGGAGCATGTGGTGCGCGCGGCCGCCGTCCTCGGCTGTGACGGCGCCGGCAGTGTCACCCGTGACGCCATCGGCGCCGGCTGGGAGGACCTGCGCTTCGAGGAGACCTGGACCGTCATCGACGTGCGCACCAGCCTCCCGGTCCGCTGCTGGGAGGGCGTCGACCAGATCTGTGACCCGGACCGGCCGGGCACCTTCATGCGGGTCGGCGAGGACCGTTACCGCTGGGAGTTCCGGCTGCCGGACGGCGCGGAACTGGACCAGGCGCGGCTACGGCTGCTGGTCGCGCCGTGGGTGGACCTCGTGCCCGGCGCCGACTTCGAGGTGGTGCGAAGGGCCCGGTACACCTTCCGGGCCCGGATCGCCGACCGCTGGCGGCGGGGCCGGGTCTTCCTGCTCGGCGACGCCGCCCATCTCACTCCCCCGTTCATCGGGCAGGGGCTGTGTGCCGGCCTGCGCGACGCCTACAACCTCACCTGGCAGCTCGCCAGGATCCTGCGGCAGGGCGGTGACGAGCGGCTGCTGGACACCTACCAGAGCGAACGCAAGCCGCACGCCCGCCATATGATCCGCCTCGCGATCGCCATGGGCTGGGCCATGACCGGCGGCCAGGACGGCGCCGCCGCGCTGCGCCGGGGCGCCCTGAACGCGGCGGTCCGTGTGCCGGGCCTGACCAGGCTGGCCGCCCGCGACCTGAGCCCGGCGCTGACCGCCGGTCCGCTGGTACGACGCCGGTTCCGCGTCGGCGGCCGCGATCCCGTGGGCCGGCTCTGCCCCCAGCCGTGGGTGAGCGCGGCCGGGCGGCGCGGCCGCCTCGACGACCTGCTCGGCGACTCGTTCGCCGTCCTGACCGCCGTACCGCTCTCCCCCTGGCTGCGGGCGGTCGCCGACGACCTGGGCGCGCGGACCGTTCTCGTGACAGGTCTGGGCGACGACGGCGGCCTGGCCGGCCTGCTGCGCGCGGCGGGTGCCGACGCCGTGCTGCTGCGGCCGGACCGCGTCGTGATGGACCTGGTCCCGGCCGGTGGCCACGACTTCGACGGCAGGGCCGGGTGGGCGTCCCTGCTGCACACCATCCGCGCAACCGGTCCTTCCCGGCGGACGCCCTGACCGCCGCCGTCGTCGTCGCCCGCGGTGCCCGGATCAGCTCGCGGCTACCTCGTGCTTCTCCCGCTCCGGCTCCACCGGTGCCTGCCGCGGCAGCTTCGCGCCCTCGATGTCCACGTCGGGCGTGATGCGGTCGAGCCAGCCGGGCAGGCCCCAGGCGCGGCGGCCGAGCAGGGCCATCGCCGCCGGTACGAGCGTCATGCGGACCACGAACGCGTCGACCAGGACACCGAACGCCAGGGCGAAGCCGATGGACTTGATGATCGGGTCGTGGTTGAAGACGAACCCGCCGAAGACCGCGACCATGATGAGGGCGGCGGCGCTCACCACCCGGCCGCTGCGGGCCACGCCCTGCGTCACCGCCTCGGCCGCGTCACCCGTGTGCTCGTGGTGCTCCCGCATGCGGCTGACCAGGAAGACCTCGTAGTCCATGGCCAGTCCGAAGAGCACGCCTATGAGCAGGACCGGCAGGAAGCTGGTGACCGGGCCGGCCGAGGGGATGTCGAGGACGCCGTTGAGGTGGCCCTCCTGGAAGACCCACACGGTGGCGCCCAGGGAGGCGGCGACCGACAGCAGGAACCCCAGGGCGGCCTTGACGGGGACGAGCAGGGACCGGAAGGCGATGGTCAGCAGGAGCAGCGCCAGGATCACGATGATGGCGACGAACAGCGGCAGCGCGTCCGACAGTTTGCCCGCGACGTCGATCGCGGCGGCCGTCGTACCCGCGATGTAGAGGGTGCCGCCCGCCTTGTGGACGGTGGACGCGTTCTCGCGCAGCCGGTGCACCAGGTCGGTGGTCGCCTGGGCGTCCGGACCGGTCTTGGGGACCACGGCCACGACGGCGAGGGTCGAGTCGGCGTTGGTGACCGCCGGGGCGACGACGGCCACCCCGTGGTCCCCCGCCATGGTCCTGCTCAGCGTCTTGACGGTGGACGTGCGGTCGGCGGCCGGGATTCCGTTCATGTCGACCACGGCGGTCAGCGTGGCGTTGAAGCCGGGCCCGAAGCCCTCCGTCAGCAGGTCGTAGCTCTTGTGCTGGGTGCTGTCGACGGGCTGCGAGGCGTTGCTGGGCAGGCCGAGGCGCAGGTCGCGGGCGGGCACGGCGAGCGCGAGGAGGCCGACCGTACCGGCCAGGAGGACCAGCAGCGGCTTGCGGGTGACGGCGCGGCCCCAGGCCAGGCCCCAGGAACCGGGAACGCGCCGGCGCCCCTCGGGGTCCTCGGGTCCCTCGGTGGGCTCGGTCCGCTCGGTCCGGCGGGCGCGGGGGCGCAGCCGTTCGCCGAACAGGCTCAGGACGGCGGGCACCAGGCTGACGGCGACGAGCACGGCGAGCAGCACGGTGGCGGCCGCGGCCAGGCCCATGACGGTCAGGAACGGGATGCCGGTGACCGCGAGAGCGGCCAGCGCGATGATCACGGTCGCCCCGGCGAAGACGACCGCGCCGCCGGCCGTGGCCACGGCACGCGCGATGGAGTCCGCCACGTCCTGGTCGGGGTCGGCGAGTTGCTCGCGGTGGCGGGAGATGATGAACAGGGCGTAGTCGATGCCCACGGCCAGCCCGATCATCAGGGCGAGCACGGTGGCGGTGCTGGTCATCTCGACCCAGCGCGAAACGAACTGGACGCCCAGGACGCCGATCGCGACGCCCACGAGGGCGGTCAGCAGCGGTAGTCCGGCGGCCATGAGCGAGCCGAGCGCCAGGGCCAGCACGGCGAAGGCGACCACGACACCGACCACCTCGGCGGGGCCGCCGACCTCGGTCTTGGCGTCCATCGCGGAGCCGCCGAACTCGACGGTGAGACCGGCGTGGCGGGCCTGGGCCATCGCGCGGTCCAGGGCGTCCTTGGACGTCTGCGGCACATCACTGGCCTGCTGGCGGAAGCGGACGTCCGCGTAGCCGATCCGCAGGTCCGCGGCGACCGTCCTGGTCTTCAGCGGGTCGGAGACGTCCAGGACGCCCGGCACCCGCGCCGCCTTCTTCAGGCTCGCCTCCAGGGCCGCCTCGGTCCCGGGCGCGGTCAGCCGGCCGCCCTCGGGGGCCGCGAAGACCACCCGGGCCACGCCCCCCGAGGCCTGCGGGAACTCCTTCTTCAGCAGCTCCTGGGCCTGCTGCGACTCGATCCCCGGCACCGAGAACTCGGTGGTCACCTTGCCGTGCAGGGTGATCCCGAGACCACCGACGACGGCGAGCAGCAACACCCAGACCGCGATGACCGAGCCGCGACGGCGTACTGCCCATCGCCCCCAGGTGTACAGGCGTGACGCCACGTTCCTCTTCCCTCTCACTCGCTCACTTCGCTTGCAACAACGTACGGCATTTTTACAGTCGACTGTAAATACGCCGCCGATGGTAAAGTGCCGGTCATGATGAGCGAGGGTCTGCGAGAGCGTTCCAAGGCACGCCGCCGTGAGGCGATCCTCAGGTCGGCGTACCGGCTGTTCGCCGACCGCGGCTTCGAGGCGACGACGATCGCCGACATCGCCGAGGCGGCGGAGGTCTCACCGCGCACGGTCACGCTGTACTTCCCGTCCAAGCTGGAGCTGGCGACCTCACGGTTCGACGCGTTCACCGACCGGCTGGGCACGGCGCTGCGGGAGCGCGCGGAGGGACACTCGATCGTGGACTCACTGGAGCACTGGCTGCGGACCGAGGCCGCCGACCACAGCGAGCTGGACGACCTCTACGACCGGATGCTCGAACTCAACCCGCAGGTCAGGGCGGTCGCGAACACTCACCTCGCGGAGGTCATCCAGGAGGGCACGCGCATCCTCGCCGAGGAGCGGGGGGAGGCCCCGGACGACTTCGGCCCGCGCATGGCGGCCGCCGCCGCGGCCGCGGTCGTCTGCGAGGTGATGTGCCACGCCCCCCAGGAGCGCGACATCGAGACGGCGTTGGCCTTCCTGCGCGCCGGAATCGCCGCCCTCCCCGCACCGCGGCCGGTCACCGACCCGGCGTCCTGAGCGCCGGCGCGGCACGGGTGGCCCGCTCGGTCGTCCGGGCCGCCCCCAGCGGCCTGCGGTCGCCTCAGCCGTCCGTCCCCTGCCGGGTGACGATCCGGCAGGGGACGGCGAAGTCCCCCACCCGGCGCTCCACTTCGGCCGCCGCCGCCCGGTCGCGCAGGGTCACGGTGACCGTCACCGTCCCCGATGCGGCCTCGGCGGTGAGTTCCTCGACGCCGTCGAGGCCGGCGAGAACCTCGGCCAGCACCCGGCGGGTGGCGTCGGCGCGCAGCGGCAGCCTGTACGGCTTGCCGACCGCGGTGAGCGGCAGTGCGTCGAGAACGCGGACGGCCTTGGGAGCGGCGGCCCGTTCGCTCACGTGCCGGGCGGCCCAGGCGAGGAGGTCGCCCTCCCCGACCGTGGCGTCGGAGAGGGTCACGTAGGCGACCGGCACCTCGCCGGCCCGCCGGTCGGGCTGTCCGACGGCCTGGGCGCCGGTGACCGCCGGGTGCGAGAGCAGCGCGTCCTCGACGAGACGCGGGTCGATGTTGTGGCCGCCGCGGATGATGAGGTCCTTCGCCCGGCCGGTGAGGTAGAGGAAGCCGTCCTCGTCGCGGCGGCCGAGGTCGCCGGTGTCCAGCCAGCCATCGGCCACCTTGCCCCGGCCGCTGATCCGGTAGCCGTCGCCGTCGCGGCCTTCGACGTACCCCGGGAAGACGGTGGGACCGCTGATGAGCACGGCGCCCGTCGCGCCGGTCGGCAGCTCCGCCCCCGTCTCCACGCCGACGATCCTGAAGTCCTGGTACGGCATCCGCTGCCCGACCGAGCCCGGACGGCGGACCCCGCGGAAACTGCGGGCGCTCGCGCACGTAGCCTCGGTCAGCCCGTAGCCCTCCAGCAGCGGGATCCCGGTCGCCGTCTCGAAGCTCGTGCGCACACCCTCGGGCAGCGCGGAGGCGCCGACCACCGCGGTGCGCATCGAGCCGATGTCCGCCCCGCCGACCGGACAGCCGGCCAGCCGGCCAGGACCGCGTACACGGTGGGCACGGCGCTCATGGTGGCGATCCGGTAGTGCTCGACGATGCGCCAGAACTCGGCGTACAGCGCTCCGTCGCGATAGCCCAGCGGCCCCGCCCACACGACCCGCTGGCCCCGGAAGAGCGGCGCGAGCAGGGTGACGACGAGCGCGTTGACGTGGAACAGCGGCAGCGCGGCGAAGGCGACCGAGTCCTCGTCCAGCAGGGAGTTGGCCGCGATCGTCCAGGCGTCGCTGATCTCGTTGGCATGCGTGTGCGCGGCGAGTTTCGGGGCCCCGGTGGTGCCTCCGGTGTGGAAGAAGGACGCCAGGTCCGAGGCGGTGGGCGGCTCGCCGAGGAAGCGGTCGCGCGGGCAGTCGGCGGCGATGTCGGCGAGGTGGGCCACGGAGGCATTCTCCACCGCGGGCACGGGCGTGGACGGGGCGGCGGTCGGGCGCAGCACCAGCACGTGGTCCACCAGGCCGGCCCCGGCCAGTGCCGCGGTGGTGGCGAAGGCCTCCGCGTCCAGCTCGGGGGATGCGGTGACGACCACGCGGGCACCGGCCCGGCGGACCAGCTCGGCCACGTGGTCGCGGGCCAGCGCCGGGTTGACGGGGGTCACGATGCCGGCGAGCTGCGCCGGTACAGGGCGTTGGCCGCCTGGTGCACGTCACCGAGCAACTCGGCGTAGGTGCGGTCCTTCGGCGTACGCCAGGAGGCGGCGTCGGGAAGGACGGTGAGCGCGGGCCGGTCGGGCCACAGCCCGGCCGCACGCCGCAGCAGGTCGTACGACGTTCCGGGCAGCCCGCGCTCCGCCAGCGGCACGGCCTCGATGACGGCCAGGTCGTCGGGGGTGTCGTAGCGCGGCCAGGTCAGGCCGGTGCCCGAAGGGGTGCCGGCGCTGGTGGTCACGTGTACCTCACCTAGTTCCAAGATTCCTGATGCAATCACCACTTCCGAGAGTATCGTCAGCCAAGAGGCGCCCACGCCCAGGGGCTGATCGCCTCCTCGCGGTGTAGCGTGAGTGGCCATTCGCCCGCCGAAAGGGGTGACGATTGGCCGGGCAGCGTTGGCGGTTGTCCATAGCGGTCATGACCCATCGGCTCCGGCTGGAGATGGCGGAACGGCTTCGGGCCGGTCACCCCGGTCTCGACATCCGCATCGTCTGCGACACCGGGCCGCAGGGAGAACGCGGATCGCTGCGCTCCGCGCAACTGGCGTGGGCCGCGGCAGGACCCGACGCCACGCATCACCTCGTCCTCCAGGACGATGTCCGCCTCACCCGGCACTTTCTGACGGCGGCTCAGTCACTCGTCGCCCACCGTCCGGACGGTGTCACCTCCCTGTTCGTGGAGTGGGGGGCCTGGACGGCGTCCGTGGTACGGATCGCGGCGCTCACCGGCGCCGGCTGGGCCGAGGTCGTCGACAACTACGTCCCGACCCAGGCGGTCGTCATGCCGGTCAAGACCGCCAGGGACGTCAGCGACTACTTCAAGGAAGCGCTGCGCGGCGACGAACCCGACGATGTCGCGCTCCGCACCTACCTGGGCCGAAACGGCCTCGTCCCCCATGTGTCGGTGCCCAACCTGGTCGAGCACCGGGACGTCTCCAGCCTGACCGGCAACCATCACCACGGGATGCGCTGCGCCGCCTGCTGGGCCGCCACCACGCCGCTGTCCGGAGTGGACCTCCGGCGGTCGGTCACGGGCATCGACTCCGTTCCCGTCATGGCCTGGTGGGGGAAGCCCGGGGCGTACTTTCGCGTACGTGACGCACAGGAGCCCGAAGGCTGGCGGAAGGTACCGGCGCTGCAGGTCCTCGCGGGTCTCGGCCTGGCCGCGGACGACGTCGGACGACTGGGCCGGCACGCCCTCCGCGACGCGGACCGGGCCCGGCAACTGCTCGGTGACTTCCTCCTGTTCGAACTCTGGCTCGCGGCGTTCAGCCTCGGCATCCGCACCGCCGACGTCGGCGCCTCCCGCACCCACGGCCTGTCCGGCGCGGACGGCATGTCAACTCCGGTCGGCCGCCGTGCCCTTGCCACCCTGGCGCTGGGCGCGATGCGGAACGCCGTACCGCGCCGCCTGTTCGCCACGGCCACTGCCGTACTGACGCCGGTCGTGCGGGACGCCGTCCGGCTCGGTCTGGGCATCCGCGGTGCGGGCCAGGGGTCGTAGTCAGGGGCCGTCCGGCGCCGCCGTCGGATCCGGCCAGTCGTTGTCGTCGTCGGGATCCGGCAGGACCGCGAGCTGCTGCGCTCCCCCGGTCCGGAACCGGAGTCGCCGGCGGTAGCCGGCGGCACGGGCGTACCGGACGAGCGTGCGGTACTGATCGGCCGCCTGCTCCGGGTAGTGCGCGTCGCTGGCCAAGGTGATCTCGACGCCCGCCTCGTGGCACATCCGCAGCAGCGCCGGCGCCGGGTAGGGCTCCAGCGCCTGGTAGCGCAGACCTGCGCTGGAGACCTCGAAGGCCACGCCGTTGCGCTGTGCCGCGTCGACCAGCCGGCGGTAGAGGTCGACGGGCTCCTGGTCGCACCGGTGGCCGAACTTCTTCACCACGTCGGGATGGGCGAGCACCTGGACCAGGCCCGATTCGGCGAGTTCGACGACGAGTGCGAAGTAGTCCTCGTACGAACGCCGGACGCCACGGCGTGCGAACTCGGCGGTCATCCCGTCGTGGTCCACGGCCCACGCGCCGATCCAGTGCACGGATCCGATGAGGTAGTCGAACGGATAGCCGGAGAGAACGTCGAGGATCTTCTCCATGCGGCCCGGCAGGAAGTCGACCTCCAGCCCGAGCAGCACCGGCAGTCCACGGTCCCGCGCGGACAGTACGGCCTCGGTGTACCGGTCGAGGCGGAGGTTGAGTTCGTCGTAGTAGTACCGGCGGGAGCGCTCGGTGAGTTCGGCGGATTCGCCGACGTTCCAGAACCCCGCGGCCACGGGCTTCAGGTCGACGAAGCGGTGCATGTGTTCGGTGAAGCCGACCTCGGTGGCGCCTCGGGACAGGGCCCGCTCCACATATGCGTCGACGTGCCCTTTCGGGTACACGCCCGGGGGCGGGCTGTCCGGCCGGGGTGTGTGCGGATGCAGGTGGACGTGGTAGTCACCCATGCCGCTCCACCGCCCCGGTGCCGGAAACCCCGCCGGTGAACCGTGCCTCGTACCGGGTCATGGTCGCGAAGAACTCCGCCTCGGAGTCGAGTCCGGCCGCGTCCGCGAAACTGAGGAGGGCGAACAGGGCATCACCGAACTCGGCCCGCACCCGGTCCGACGGCCGGGATCCGACGGTGGATTTCGCAGCCGAGGGAGCGTAACCGCATTGCTTGAGAAAAGCACCGGCCAGTTCCCCCAACTCGGCGCACGCGTCGAGGAGGGCGACGTCCGCGGTGACGCGCATGGCCGAACGCCGACGAAACTCCCCCGTCAAGTCCTGGCATGCGTTGAGCGTTGCGGGGCTTGTCACATCGGTGGGATGCGCCTCGCTGATCATCGGTGGTGACCTCACCTTCGTACGAGAAAAATGGCGGGAATCCGACCACGGCCCCATGGCGAGCCGGCTATTCAATGTGCGAGGGCAACTGCCCTTACGTCAACCCGTGCTGCAGCCGGCCCCACTGCACCGGCCGCCGCATACGCGGGTGTTCCGGAAATGCGGGCACTTCTGAATAGGGCTCAACGGAATAGGGCATGAAGCGGTTCGGGATGACGGCAGCGGGACAGGAGTGGCATGAGACTGATGATGATCGCCTCCAGCTTCCACCCCACGATCGGGGGCGCCGAGACATACGCGCATGTGACAGCCGAGGGTCTCGCCGGTCGTGGCCACGACGTCATGCTGGTCACCGATGCTCCGCGGGGTGGACTCCCGGGTCAGGTCGTCGACGGCGACCCGCGTGGGGTCTCGGTGCGCAGGTTCTTCCGGTATCGCGAACTGCTCGCCGACACCAGCAAGGTGCCCTGGGAACAGATGACGTTCGCGCTGGCCCCGGAACTCGCCGAGAGCGTGGCGGAGTCGCGCCCCGACCTGGTTTTCACGAATACGCTCGACGCCGCCCTGGCCGGGAAATGGATCGCCGTGGACAGGGGCATTCCGTGGGTGGCGACCTTCCATGAACACGAGCCGGAGGCCCAGCCTTTGGGAAGTGCCCGGCTGCGGGTCGTGCACGAGATCCTGAGGCCGTCGCTCGTACTGGCCTGTGCGGAGAACTACGCCGACCGCGCCCGCCGACATGGGTCGGCCGATGTCACCAGACTGATTCCGCACGGTGTGGACACCGAGAGGTTCCGCCCGGACCGTGACACGACGCGGCTTCGGCGCCGCTACGGTTATGCGGACACCGATCTCGTCATCGTCTGCGCCGCCCAGCTCAAACCGCGCAAGGGAATACTGGAACTCATCCAGGCCTTCTCGTCGGTGCACGCCCGCCGGCCGCACACCAGACTGCTGATCGTGGGTGCCGTCAGTTCCTCGTCGGGCGACTATCCCGGCAAGTTGCGGGCCGAGATCGAGAAGCACGGGCTCCAGGACGTGGTGTGCATCGACGACGAGGTGCCGTTCCCGCTGATGCCGGACGTACTGGCGCTGGCCGACGTCGTCGCTCAGCCCAGTCAGGGTGAGGGTCTGAGCCTGGCCATGCTGGAGGCGATGAGCTCGGGACGCCCGCTGCTCACCACCGACTTCCCGGGCATCCGCGAACTGGTGCGGGATCCCGGCTCCGCCGTCCTGGTGCCGTCCCCGGACCCCGGTCACCTCGCCGACGCCCTGTTCCGGCTCGTCTCCGACGACGCGCTGCGCGCACGCATGGGCACACGGGCACGCGAACAGGTCCTGGCACATTTCACCCTCCGGCGGATGGTCGAGCGGACGGAGGAGGCGCTGCTCTCCACGCTGGACGGCTGAGCATCCGCCCGCCGGTCAGTTGCGCAGCCGACGGGGCACCTCGCTCAGCCGCTCCAGAGCCGAAGCGCCGTCGGCCGCGGCCACTTGGAGCGCCAGCACGTCGGGCGCGAGCCCCTCGATGACGGTCCGGCACAGTTCGACCACCTCGGCGACCTCGCCGTAGCGGGGAAACCGCCGCAGGACACCCTCGCTCCCCAGGGCGTCGGCGTCCTCGCGCAGCCGGCGGGGACTGCCTTCCCGCAGCCGTCGGGGGGTGCGCATGCCCCGCCAGGGCCGGAGGGCCTCCGCTGCCTCCTCGTCGCTGCCGGCGAAGACCAGGAAACAGGTGAGGATCACCCGGGGAGGCTGCCGGCCCGCTGCCGCCGCGGCCTTCCTGGCCACGTCGACGACTTCCTTCCGGGTGCGCGCCACGTCCTTCACCGAGGTGATCACGCCGTCCGCCAGCCGCCCCGCGGCAGCCGCCGACCGAGGTCCGGACGCGGCCAGATGGACCGGCAGCGGCCCGGCGGCCGGACTGTGCAACTTCATGGCCGACACCGGGTAGTACGGCCCGTCCGACGTCACCTCCGTGCCCGCGAGCAGCGGCCGGATCAGGCCCATGGCCTCGGTGGTGCGCGCCAGGCGCTCACGGTACGGCGGGAGAGTCCCCAGCAGGGGTTGCTCGTTGACCGCCTGCCCGAGGCCGAGTCCGAGTTCGAACCGCCCTGCGGAGATCCGGTCGACGGTCGCCGCCGCCTGCGCGACCAGGACCGGGTGCATCCGGAACAGCGGGCAGACGGCCGCCGACATCAGCGTCGCGGTACGGGTGGACGCGGCGAGCGCGCCCAGCGTCGACCAGCTGAACCCGGCGGCTCCGCCGACGTCGACCCAGGGCTGGAGATGGTCGGACACCAAGAGCGCCTCGAACCCGGCGGATTCAGCCAGCACCGCCTGCCGGATCAATGACTCGGGCTGCCATTCCTCATGTGCGAGGAACCATCCTATACGCGTCCGTGACCTCATTTATTCCCCTTACGGTTTGCGTGACCGCGCCATTCTGTTCCGGTCGGCCCATGCCGATGTCTTGACAGGGTGTCGGGGCGGCTGGAGAGTAAATCGCGGGCGAGTCGTGATCGGCCGGACAACCGGAGGTGGGCGTGGCACTGCGAATTGTTTCCGTGGTCGGCGGCGATATCTCCTTACTGCCCTACTTCTTGGCTCACTACCGGAATCTGGGTGTCGAGAATTTCCATGTGATACGCCATGTCGAAAGCCTGGACGACCCGAGTCTGCACCCCTCGGCAGCGGTGATGCGGGACTTCGGACACGAATTCACCGACATCTGTGTCGCCCCTTGGCACGAGGACCTCAATGCCGCGCTCATCCAGAAGGAGCGGAGCGCCCACCCGGACGACTGGTGGGTCGTCGCGGACCTGGATGAGTTCCATGTCTATGACCGGCCGTTGGCCGACGTGGTCGGGTACTGCGAACAGCACGGGTTCGACTTCGTCCAGGGAGCGTTTCTCGACCGCGTCTCCGCCGAGGGCCGTCTCACCGGCCCGGTCCCGCACGGGCTGACCCCGCTCTGGCAGCAGTACCCCCTGGCTGGATTCCTCACCTTCCCCCTGCTGGACGGCAGGCCGACGAAGGTGACGCTCGCCCGGGGCACGGTGGAACTCGACCTCGGCCAGCACTACGCCTGGACCGGCAGGGGCGTTCCCGTTCACGAGATCCACGCTCAGGTGCATCACTTCAAGTGGACCGCCTCCGTACGGCGTCGCCTGGTCAGACGGGTGGCCGCCTACTCGTCGGGCGAGTGGCGCCTGCTGCACCGTTCCGTCGTCGGAGAGTCACAGGCGTTCCTCGGTCACCTTGAGGGGAACGGCGGCAGGATCGACGTGACCGAACCGGCCTTCCGCTTCTCGCGCTGTTCCTTCGACTACGCGGACTACCCGGGGTGGGCCGAGGTCGGGCCGATGCTCAGCCGCCGGTTTCGCGCGTACGACGCGGCCCGGCAGGAACGGCGCCGCGCTCCGTCCGGCGAGTGACGGCACCCCAGGACGCGGGCGGCGACCGGTCATACCGGCGCCGGCACCGGTCACGTCAGCACCGGTGCCGTACGACCCGCGCTGGTCCCGCCGCTGCGCCGGAACGGTGTGATGATCTTCCGGACGGCCTCGGCGGCCCCCCAGTCGTCGTCATCGTGGGCGATGACGCTGAGGAGTTCCCGGAGGTGGAGGAGAGGCATCCGCTCCTCCCAGCCGTCCTGGAGTCCGGAGATCTCCCGGTACACGGCGAAGAAGCGGTCCGCGACGGCCGGGCGCGGCGAGCACCACAGCATGCTGAGGTCGACTTCCGGCCAGTTGTAGGAGACGGCGGGGTCGATGAGCACGGGGGCGCCGTCGTCGGTGGCGACGATGTTCTCCTGCCAGAGGTCGCCGTGGGTCAGGCACGGGGGCTGGGACGGGACCAGTTCGGGCAGGGCCGCGCACAGCCGCTCCAGGGCCTGGCGTTCGTCACGGTCGAACTCCGCCTCGACCAGCGGTTCCGACAGCCAGCGCAGGATGCGCCGCTGGGCGAAGAAGGTGGGGCCGTCCGTCTCCCAGGTGTTGTCCTGGCGGAGTCGGCCCAGCCAGCCGTCCCGGTGCCAGCCGAACCGGTCGCCGGTGGTGGACATGTGCAGGGCGGCGACCATGTGGGCGAGTTGTTCCCAGAACCGCTCGTCGTCCCGGCGCGGCTGCATCTTCTCCAGCACCAGCAGGTTCGGAGAGGCGAACAGCACGTCCGGGGTGTTCGCCCCGCCGGGACTGCGCAGTTCGGACAGTCCGGTGGATTCGACTGTGAATATGTCCCGGTCCGGCCCGAGCAGCGTTTTGGCGAATAACTCGGAGCCGTCCTGGAGTGTCGCCAGGCCCGCGATGGCGACCACCCCTCCGACGGCCCTTTGCACTTCTTTCGCGGCATATCCTGCGGCACGGAGCCGCTCGGCAAGTATCTCCTCGTTCGACACCCGGAAATCAAAACATGTTTCCCGTGCGGACACCAGGGAGCGGTCGCGAGAAATGCGCTCCCAATATTGGTGATCTTCTGGCCGGTATCGTTCTGTCACAGGTCATCGGTAGGCCCGCGCCTGCATGGTGTAAAGCTCCGCATACAGGCCGCCCCGGCTGATCAGAGTGGCATGGTTTCCGGTCTCGGCGACCCGGCCATCGGAGAGCACGACGATGAGGTCCGCCATTCTGACCGTCGAGAAACGGTGCGAAATCAGCAGCGTGATTCCGCCGTGGGCGGCGGATCTCCCGGCCTGTGCGGCATAGCGTTCGAAAAGGGCGTGTTCGGCGTCGGCGTCGAGGGCCGAGGTCGGTTCGTCGAGCACGAGCAGCAGCGGCCGCTCGCGCATGAACGCCCGGCCGAGAGCCAGTTTCTGCCACTGGCCGCCGGAGAGTTCCGCCCCGTCGGCGTAGCTCCTGCCCAGCTGGGTGGCGAGCCCGTCCGGCAGCGAGTCGAGGACGCCGGTCGCCCGCGCCCGGTCCAGAGCGGTCCGCACCGCCTTCTCCGAGTGCCCGCGTGGCAGATCCCCCACTCCGACGGTCAGCCCCACCGCGAACTCGTACCGGACGAAGTCCTGGAATCCGGCGGCCGTTCGAGCCCGCCAGGCCTCGGGCGGAATGCGGCCGAGATCGGTGCCGTCCAGGAGGATGTCGCCCGCGGTGGGCCGGTAGAGCCCGCACAGGAGCTTGACGAGGGTCGACTTGCCCGCCCCGTTCTCGCCCACCACGGCGACGACCGCACCGGCCGGGAGACGCAGCGTCACGTCCCGCAGGGACGGCCTCGCACTGCCGGGGTAGGCGAACGACACCCCGCGCAGGGTGATGCCGTCCCGGAGACGCTCCGGTACGGCCGCCTCGCGCGCGCCCTCCGGCACCGGGTCGAGTGCTTGGCGCAGGTCACGCAGGCGCCGGTCCACGCCCGTCAGGCGTTGCAGGTCGGGGACGAGGTTGACGGTCTGCGCCACCTGGATGTTGGCCTGTGCGGCCAGCACCACGATCAGCACCACGTCGCCGACCGTGCGACGGCCGGTGACGGCCTCGTGCAGCATCAGCAGCACCGCCCCCACATAGGCGGCGGCGAACACCAGTTGACTCACTCCACGTACTGCCGCGGCCCGGCGCTGGGCCCGCCACAGGATGCCGCTCGCCCGGTCCCACAGCGCGGCGTGCCGGGTCCTCACCTCACTCTCCAGCTGGAAGGCCTGCAGTTCCTTGGCCGAGGCGGCGTCGGTGGCCTGCCGGAACAGGTTGAGGGCGCGCCGGGTCGGCTCGGCCGCGGCGCTCCTGGCCGCGTCCATGAGCCGTTCGGCACGGCGTCCGGCCAGCACTGGCGGCACCGCGGCCAGCGGCAGCAGGAGCAGCAGCGGATGCAGCAGGGCCAGCATGACGACGGTCAGCAGCATCCCCGCTCCGAGGCCGGCGAGGGTCAGCAGGGCCTGGAGCGTGCCGCGGGTCTGCTGGACCTCGCGCTCCAGGACGCTGAACTGGTCCGCTCGTTCGGGACTCTCGTGGCCGTCGAGACCGGGCGTCCCGTTGGCGAGGTGGATCAACTGGTCGCCGTAGTCGAGCATGTTCAGCTCGGCGAGCTCGAAGTAGGCGATGTGTGCGAAGTGTCCGCAGGTGAGCGAGGCGATCAGCAGGACGGCGACCAGGACGGCGGTGAGCACCGCCTGCTCCGTCGCGCCGCGCTGGGCGGCGTCGAAGAGCCGGCGCAGGGCGAGCCCGGCCAGCGGCATGGCGGTGCCGCCGGCCAGCATCAGGCCGAGCGCGGTCACGGTCTTGCCTCTGCTCTGGCGCCAGCACATGGCCAACAGGCCGGCGGATGCGCTGAGCAGGCCGCTCATGTGCGTGCTCCGGGACGCTCCGGTGCGGGGCCGGGCGCAGGTTCCGGTGCGGGGCTGTCGTCATGGTCCGGTGCGGGGCCGGGCTCGGCGGCGAAGCGGTACGCCTGGAGCCGGAACAGGCGGGCGTACTCGCCGTTGCCGCGCAGCAGTTCGTCGTGCGAGCCCTCCTCGCTCACCCGCCCTCCGGCCAGTACGACGATGTGGTCGGCGTGCCGCACCGTGGCGAAACGATGCGAGATCAGCACCGTGGTCACGCCCTCGCGGACGAACTCCTCGAAGAACCGTGCCTCGGCACGTACGTCGAGCCCGGCGGTCGGCTCGTCCAGGACCAGTACCCCGCCACCGTGCCGGAGCCGGAACAGTGCGCGGGCGAGCGCCAGCCGCTGCCACTGGCCGCCGGACAGGTCGGTGCCGCCGGTCAGGTGCGTGGCGAGCGGGGTGTCGAAACCGTCGGGCAGCGCGTCGAGGGCGTCGGCCACACCGGCCTCCCGCGCCGCCGCCCGGATCTCCTCGCGCGCGGTGGCGGTGCCCGTGTGCCGGACGGCGCCGTACCCCACGTTGTCGAAGGCGCCGGTCTCGTACCGGTTGAAGTCCTGGAAGACGACGGCGACACGGGCCCGCCAGGCGTCCGCCGGAGAGGCGGCAAGGGGCCTGTCGTCGACGGTGATCAGCCCCTCGTCGGGTTCGTAGAGCCGGGTGAGGAGCTTGACCAGGGTGGTCTTCCCGGCGCCGTTGGCGCCGACGATCGCGGTGCACTTCCCGGCGGCGATCCGCAGGTCGAGGCCGTCGAAGACCCGCTGGGCCCGGCCGGGATAGGCGAAGGAGACCCCGGAGAACCGGATGCTCCGGAGCGGCGCGGACGCGAGCGGCTCCGCGGCCGGCGGCGCCTCGGCCGGCGGCACCTCCGCCGGCGGCTCGGCGCTCAGCGGCGCCCGTTGCGGTACGCCCGCCGAGAGACGCCCCGCACCCCGCTCGAACGCCGTCAGCGCGCGGTGGGCGTTCATGCCCAGGATCGTCTGCATGTCGGACTCGGGGTAGAACTCGCCGAGCCGGATGCCCGCCAGCACCGCCTGGGTCGCCAGCGCCAGACCGGTGAGCGAGGTGTCCCCGGCGCCCGCCGCGGCGACGGCGGCCAGGACCGTCGCCGTGACCACCAGGCCGAACGCCGTGTAGCCGAGATACGGCCACAGCAGCAGCCGGCGCCGCTCCGCCCACGCCGGCATCAGCCACGCCAGGGCCGCCTCGCGATGGCGGTCGCGCAGCCACTCGGCCAGGCCGAAGACCCGGATCTCCTTGCCCGCCGCGGCACCCGTGGCCAGGTCCCGCAGATAGCGTTCCTCCCGCCGGCGCCCGGCCAGGGCCGCCCAGCTCTCCATGTGCCGATGCAGGCCCCGGCGCAGCCCGTGACGCAGCGCCACAACGGCGACGAGGATCCCGAGCCCGGCCGGCCAGGAGAAGCAGTACCCGATGATCACGACGCAGCACGCCAGTTGGACGCCGCGTGCGAGCAGATGCAGCAGCCCGGCGCATGCCTTGCCGGGGCTGTCCGCCCCGAACTCCAGCTCGCGCCGCGCCTCAGCGAGGTGTTCGAGCAGCCGCGGGTCCTCCAGCGGGCCGATGCCCGGGCCGCGCAGGGACACGGCGACGAGACGGTCGAAGAGCCTCCCGTCGACCCGTCTGGCGACCAGTTCACCGAGCGCGCCCTGGCACGGGGCCACCAGTTGTTGCAGGGTGAAGGCGACTGCCGCCACGGCGAACGCGCTCATCACGGCCGACCACTGCGGCGATCCGGTGCCCGCGGCCACGGCGTCGGGGAGCCGGCCCAGCATGACGCTGCTGCTCACCACGAAGACCACGGGCAGTGCGCCGAGCAGTACGTCGCAGGCGATCGTCGCCAGCACCGGCCCCGTGCCGGCCTGGGGCACCAGCTCCGCGATCCGCCAGAGCCGGGCCCGTGCCGGGCGGGCCGTGGTCCCCTCAGGGCCGGTCGCGGACCGCCGGCCCATGGGACACCTCCTCGCCGGACGGCGCGTTCGGCGGGCCCGGGCGAGCGGCTTCGGCCGGGTGGGGGCGTCGTACGACTCCGCGGGCCCGGTCCCGGCCGGCCGTCGGCCGCATGTCAGACACCTTCGGCCCCGAAGATCTGCCGGACGACCGGCGGTGCGGTCACCGCACGGTCTCCGACCTGGAACGCCGATGCCACGAGCGTACGAGCGGTGTCGGTGTCCCCTCGGTCGTAGAACAGTTCCGCGAGGACGTCGCCCTTGCCGACGCGGTCGCCGACCCGGTGCCGCAGCAGGACGCCCGCGCCGTGGTCCAGCGGCGCGTCGTAGGTCAGGCGTCCGGCCCCGAGCAGCAGGCCGGCGTTGCCCACGGCACGCGGCTCCACCCGGGTGACCCAGCCGGATTCGGGCGCCCTGACGACGAGCCGGTGCGCCGCGGTCGGCAAGCGCTCCGCTTCGAGAACGGCGGCGTCGGCCCCCTGCGCGACGGCCCACCGTACGAACATCTCGTAGGCGGAACCGTCGTCCAGGACCCGCTCGATCCTGGCCGTGGCCTGCTCGTCGGTGAGCAGCGGGTCGACGCTGCGCAGCATCAGACGGCAGACCGCCGCGCACAGCTCCCACAGTCCGGGGATCCGCTCCCCGCGGAGTACGGCCAGCGCCTGCCGTATCTCCAGGGCGTTGCCCACCGCGGGACCGAGCGGCTGGCTCATGTCGCTGAGCACGGCCCGCGCGCTCAGCCCGAAGGCCCGGGCCAGGTCGAGCATCGTCTCGGTGAGCCGGACCGCGCGGTCCCGGTCCTGGATCAGTGCGCCGGCACCGGTCTTGACGTCGAGGACGAGCCCGTCGGCACGGACGGCTACCTTCTTGCTGATGATGCTGGCGGCGATCAGCGGGATGCTCTCCACGGTGCCGGTGACGTCGCGCAGCGCGTACGTGACACCGTCCCCCGGGGTCAGGTCGGCGCTCTGGCCGGTGATGACCATGCCGACCGACTTGAGCATCGGCACGATCTCCCCGACCGGGACGGAGGTCCGCAGCCCCTTGATCGACTCCAGTTTGTCGAGCGTGCCCCCGGTGAAGCCGAGGGCCCGTCCGGTCATCTTGGCCACCGGGACGCCGCACGCCGCCACCACCGGCACCACGATCAGCGTGGTGGTGTCGCCCACTCCCCCGGTGCTGTGCTTGTCGACGACCGCGCCGTCCACCTCGCTCAGGTCGAGGTGTCCGCCGCCGACGGTGTAGGCGCGGGTCAGGGCGACCAGTTCCGCGGTGGACAGGCCGGTGCAGGCGATGGTCGCCAGCCAGGCGGCCATCTGGTAGTCCGGGATGCGGTCGTGGACGAAGTCGGTGACGACGCCCGCGATCTCCTCGGCGTCGAGGACCGCGCCCGCACGCTTGCGGTTGGTCGAGTCGATGACACGGGCGGAGGCCACGGTGTCCTTGATTTCCCTGACGTCCCTCGACGAGGAGACCGGACTCATGCGTGGTCCTCCGATGCCTTCCGGGAATCGCGCGGGTTCACCGTGCCGCCTCGCCGGAACGTCGGCCGCCGACGGCCCGCACCTGGCCGGCGATCTTCTCGGCGACCGCCCGGACGGCCGCCAGGTACTGGGCGTCCTCCTCCTCGTAACCCACCGGAGCGCAGGGCACCGAGATCTTGAACGTCCGTGCCGCGAGCCGGTCGGCGACCGGGAACCCGGTCCGGACGCAGGGCCTGTCGTACGTGGTCACGGGCGAGATCGGATGCTGGAACAGATGCAGGGTGTGCAGTGGTGAGGTGGCCTTGGGGACATCGATGTCGTCGAGGCCCTCGGCGTTGCACGCCGCCACCAGCCAGTCCCGGCCGCCCGGGACACGGTCCGGATCGACCTCGAAGAGCAGTGCGTAGTGTGCCGAGGTCCGTTCGGTGGTCGACAGGGTCAGGGGTGTGATCCCGTCGATCCGGGTGAACAGCTCGGCGATCTCCTCGGCGAAGCCCTGTTTTCCTTTGATCCAGGACGGCAGTTCGGCGATCTGGCCGACGGCGAAGGCGATTCCCAGCGGGTGCGCACGGTACTTCAGGCCGAGGCCGGTGACGGAGTACGGGTAGAGCGGCCCCTCGGGATCCATCTCCTTCATGGCCCGTTTGTTGAAGTGGCCGAGCAGCTGGGCCCGGTCGTAGACCTCGCGGCTGCGGGTGGTCAGCACGCCGCCCTCGCCCGCGGCGATCAGCTTCTGGGTCTGCAGGCTCCACGCGGCAGCCGCGCCGAAGCTGCCGACCGGATGCCCCCGGTAGGTCGCGCCGTGGGCGTGGGAGCAGTCCTCGACCAGGTCGAGGCCGTGCCGCTCGGCGAAGGCCACGACGGCGTCCATGTCACACGGCAGCCCCCACATGTGGGTGACCACGACCGCCTTGGTGCGCTCGGTGACCAACCCGGCCGCCGCCTCGGTGTCGAAGGAGCCGTCGGGCCGGCAGTCGGCCGGCACCGGCAGGGCGCCCAGCTGGAACAGCGAGGCCGCGGTGGCGAAGAAGGTGTAGGTCGGGCACAGCACCTCGTCGCCCGGTCCGACGCCGATGCCGTAGAAAGCGGAATGGAGCGCCGCGGTACCGGAATTGGTGACCAGGCTGTACGGGGTACCGTGCGCGGCCGACCACGCGTCCTCGAACTCCTCGACCACACCGGACCGGTCGTAGAGGGAGAGCTTGCCGCTTTCCAGTTGCCGCCGGACCCGCTCAGACCATTCCGATCGCTGCTTCGGCCATGGATACGCCGTGCTCCGGTCCAGCACCGGCCGTCCCCCGTCGATCGCCAGTTCCGAAACGAACACCACTTGCCTCCTCATGCAGCGGCTTTACGGCGGTCTGCTGGGCGATGGAGCGATAGAGCGCCTCGATGGTGGCGGTGACCCGGACGCCGTCGCGCATCTCCCGCTGTACGGCATCCGGGTTGGCGAGGTTGTCGAGCGTGTCCACGAGCACGCCGGACGCCGAGTTCCAGGAGCGCTCGGCGACCACCTGCTCCACCACATGGTTCGAGCGGTCGAACCGCTGGAGGGAATCCCGGGTGAGTCTGATGTGCCCGCCGGAACCGTAGACACGTATCAGCTCTTCCTTGCTGGCCTCGCAGAGGGAGAGTCTGAGCGTGCCGGTGACGCCGTTCGGGTAGGACAGGTTCGCAAGGGTGGTCTCTTCGACGTCATAGGCCGCCGCCGGGATCAACTTGGGCGCCGCGCTGGCGTACACGAGTGAGGGCATACCGAAGAACCAGTGGAGCAGATCGATGATGTGGTAACCCATGTCGATGATCGCTCCGCCGCCGGAGGTCTTCGAGCTGGCCCGCCATCCGGCCTGGTAGGCGTCGGTGCTGAGTTGGTAGGTCGCTTCGAAGTGCCTTGTGGCACCGATCTGTTGCAGTGAGCTTTTCGCCCGCAGGTAGAGCGGATGGTAGCGGCGCTGAACACAGAGCCTCATGTGACCGTCGTATTCCTCGACGGCGGCGGTGAGTTCGCGGGCCTGCGGCATGGACAGCGCGAATGGTTTCTCCTTGACGACCGGAATACCGCGCCGGAATAGATCCTTCGAGATGTCGTTGTGCGTGTGGTGCGGTGTGGCGACGATGGCGAGGTCCGGACGCATCGTGTCCAGCAGTGCCGTGTGGTCCGTGAAGAAACTCGGATTCGCTTCGCTGCCACATCTGTTGAGTTCACCGGTCAGTCGTGCTTCCGCGGCCGCGTCCACGTCACATGCGGCGATCAAGTCAATCCGTGCGGATAAATCAACGAGAGCGGGCACGTAGTCCTTCAGCGTCCTACGGCCGACACCAATCACTGCGCAGCGCATCACGGACAAGCCTTGCAAGGGACCAACCCCTTCGATCGGCTTCGCGAGTTCATTGCACAACTTGCAGTCGCACAGCTCAGACCGCACGGGAGCCTATCCCCGAAATTACTCCCGTACAAGAAGGCTGACAGCGAAAAGGCAGGACCTTGAAGACGGCTTGCTTATCTACGGGCCTTGAGCATGGGCACGAGCTCGGGCCATGGCGCGTAGTCCGCGTAATCGCTGCCGCAGTGCCGCAGTGCGAGCTCCTCCGCGGTGACGTCGATACGACCGCCGTTCACCGCGAAGTGCTGGAGCATCCGGCGCGATTCGTCCACGGTGTCCGGGTAGGTCAGATGCCAGTCGCCCGACGCGTAGGCCTGTTCCCGCTGGATGAGCCGCGCCAGCACCGAGTCGGTCCATTTGAAATGGTGCACCTGCGGGAAGGCCTGCTCCGCGGGCAGTTGCCGCCCGTTGAGCGCCCCGTGCTGGCCGAGGTGCAGTTGCACATTCCCACGGGCGAGGGTCACCTTCGACGACCCCGCTCCCGGCACCCGCAGCGTCAGCAGTCCGGCCAGCGGGTACTGCGCCCAGACCGAGCCGTCCGGCTGGAGCGCCGGCAGGCTGCCGTCCGCGGCCACCCGGTCCAGCAGGGCGCCCTTGACGTAGTCGTATCCGCCGGTCTCGCAGACGGTGATGACGTCGGTCAGCGGCCGGTCGTAGACATGGAACTCGTCGAGGTCCGCGACGACCCACCAGTCGTCCGGGTACCGTCGCATCTGGGCCCGGATCAGATAGGCGTTGAGGTCCTCGTCCCACGGCCCCTGGTGCACCGCGGCGAAGGAGAACCCGTGCCGCGCGACCACGTCCTGGGACCGCTTGAATTCCGGGTCGTCGAAGGACTCGATGTGCCGGGCTATGTGGAAGCACTCGACACCGAGGTCACGGTAGTGCGTGACAGCGGCGTCCAGCAGGCCGGTATCGGCGCCGACGGCCGACACGAAGCGGATCGTCACGTCAGATCTCTCCCATCGTCCTCTGGACCCCGGCCTCAGGAGACCGGGGTCCTGTTGTCTCTCGAACCCGATCGAACTCAAGGGAAATGCGCAGGCTGCCCGCCTCCGTTCTCCGCGGCGGCCGAACCCCGCCGGCACGTCGCCTACCGGACCGCTGTCTCCTGTACGCGCGTCCGGGTGTCGTCCGCGCCGTGCGAAGTCATCCGGCAGAGTAGAAGGACGAGCGCGAGCGCGCAGAGACCGGCACAGATCCAGAACACGTTCCGGTAGCCCGCGTGTGCGGCGACCACCCCGGTGAGGGCTCCCGCCAGAAGTTGGGCGACCGGGAAGGTGGACGAGTAGAGCGAGGAGGCCGTGCCGGATCCGCCGGGTACCTCCTGCTGCACCACCACCATCGGGAGACTCATGATCACTGCGGTCCACAGGGCGTTCGGCACCTGCAGCGCGATCAGGACCGGTGCCGAGCCGGCCACCGGCAGCAGGCAGAAGAACAGGACGGCGAGGACCGCGGCGGCGGCCACGACGCGCACCTTTCCGACGCGGTCGGCCAGGCGGCCCACCGTGATCATCAGGGGGATCTCCAGTGCCGCGCATGTCCCGGCCAGCAGACCGACCAGGGACGCCGACAGGTGCAGATCCCTGGTGACGTACAGGGCGATGTTGATGAGGTACATCTGATCCGCCACGTTGACCGCCGTGACCGACACGAGCAGCAGCCAGGTGCGGCGCGGCACGCCGGTGAGAGTGCGACGCAGCCCCGGCAGACGGCCCTCCCCGTCGCCCTTGGCCACGTCGTCCCGCGTCGGCGGCGCGGGCGGCGCGGGCACGGCCGGCAGGAACCAGCGGCCGAGCAGTGCGGTCAGCAGAAGCAGGCCCGCGGCGCTCGCGTACAGGTGCCCGAACCCGATGTGTGCCAGCAGGAAGAAGCCGACCGGCGGACCGATCACCCACCCGGCGGAGAAGATCGACCGCACCGCGGAACTGAACGGAGTCACCTCCCTGCCGGTGAAGTCGGCGAACTCCTTGACGTACGCGAACAGCTGGGAAATGTAGGCGTCGTTCAGGCTGAGGAGTACCGCCCCGGTGACGAACACCACCGCGTAGTTCCGGACGGCGACGAAGGTGACCGCACCGGCGACCCCGGCCAGCGCGGTCACAGCGAGGGCGACCCTTCGGTCGGTCAGCCGGTCGGACAGCCATCCCGCGGTCAGATTGATACCGATGGCGGCCACGGCGCAGCCGATGAAGTAGAGGCCGATGAGCGTCGGCCCGACCTGCACGGCATCCGCGAGGAAGAGACTGACCGTGGTGCCGAACACCGAGGCGGTGATGGCGTAGCAACCGGTGGAGATGCCCAGTGACATCGCCGTCCGGCTGAACGGACCCGAGGTGGATTCACTCGCTGCCAAGACGGCCTCGCCAGCGCTCCTGGTGACGGGCGAGCCAGGTCCCCACCGATGCCGCGGACTCGAAGACCGACAGGCGGGGCTCGGAAGGCACGCCGATGACGACACCGGCACCGACGGAGTCCAGCATCGAGATGTCGTTGGGCCGGTCCCCGAAGGCCACCGCCGCGGCCGGTTCGATGTCCGCCTCCTCGAGGATTCTCCGCACCGCGTGTCCCTTGGAGGCGAGAGGTGCCAGCACTTCGACCGGTCCGCCCTCCTCGGGTCTGCAGGAGTAGGTGACGGTCACGTCGAATCCCAGCGCTTCGGCGCTGCGGGCCAGGTCTCCGGCGCTCAGGTCTCCGCTGCGGCACAGCAGTTTGGTGACGGGCAGGGCGCTGCCGGCCAGGTCCGGGATCTCCGCACAGACCGCGTCCGCTCCGGTGTCCGTGGCCGGCCACCAGGCATACCCCGGCTCATAGCCGAAGGCCGACTCGAACTCGGTCGCGAAGCTGACCTCCGGATCGGCCTTGCGGAGCGCCTCGGAGAAGTCTCTGACCTGGTGCCCCTCCAGTGGGGCGAGGACGCGTGTCCTGCCGTCCACGACTTCGGAGGCCCCGTTCGAGGTGATGACTTCGTGGGAGAGTTCCCGTACCGCCGCCGGCAGGTCGGCGAGACAGCGTGACGGGCGTCCGGTGACGAAGACCAGACGGACGCCGCAACTGGTCACCCCGTGCAGCATGTCGAGGTCCTCGTCGAGGACGAGATTCCCCGGGCGCACGAGAGTTCCGTCGAGATCGCAGAATACTGCCCTGATCAATTCGTCCCCCGTTGACGCCGTATCGCGATGGACCGGCTCGCCAGCATGACGAGATTTCTGAACGCCGCGTAGCCCCCGGCACCGGGTTCACCGCGCCGCGCCCCTCGCCATGCCACGGTGCCTGCCTTTTTCAGCTCACGTTTCATGGACATCCTGGGCAGCACCTTCAGCCACTCACCCTGCGCCTGGCCGGCGCCGTAGGACCAGACGCTCCGCAGGTCGTCCCTCGGGCTGAGCGGCTTGTGCCAGATGACCGCTTCCGGGACCAGCCGGACGGGCAGGTCCGACGTCCGCCGGCGCAGCTCGAAGTCGCGGTCCTCGCGCCACTTCATGGCGGTGTTGAAGTGGTAGCCGCCCATTTTCTCCACGATGCTCGTCCGGTAGAGGAGCGGCGGGCTGTACGCGTTGACCTTCCTGGTCACCAAGGGGTCTTCGGTCAGTCGCCGGGCGGCGGCCACCAGCCTGCTGCCGCGCCCCCGGGTCTCGAACCGCACCCGTCCCTTCACCAGTTCCGCGGACGCCGCCGCCAGCATCGCCGCGATGGCGCCCGGCTCGAACACGCAGTCGGAGTCCATGAGAAGAACCAGCGGGGTGACCGCCTGCGAGATCGCCCGGTTGTAGGCCTGCCCTATGCCGCGTTCCGAGGTGCTCAGCACGGTCACCTGCGGTGCCGCCCTGGCATAGGTCACCAGGCCGTCGAGGAACCAAGTCGGCGACCCGTTGGTGGAGATGATCGTGGAGCAGGTGACGTCGATGGATGCCAGGCACCGGTAGATCAGGGGGTCGTCGCACACCGGGATGACGATGGTCAGGTCGCGCGAGAAGTCGCCGGTGCGGGGGGTCAAGGGGACGTCCTCAACCGGCTCACAGCCACCTCGAACCGCCGGACCACCGCCTCGGGGTCGACCTGCGTCACCAGACGGTGGGCACCGTCTCCCTGCCGGAAACGGACCCTGCCGCGATACGGCGGTTCGGTGGACACCGAGAGCACCCCTGTCTCCTGCTTGTACGGCAGGTCCTTGTCCGCCATGACCGCGGCGGCCACGACATCCCATATGGGTTCGCGATCCGTGCTCTCACCCCGC
Source organism: Streptomyces sp. NPDC058683 (assembly GCF_042716195.1). Lineage (NCBI taxonomy): Bacteria > Bacillati > Actinomycetota > Actinomycetes > Kitasatosporales > Streptomycetaceae > Streptomyces > Streptomyces sp. NPDC058683. Next base: position 87,211 of record NZ_JBHXSK010000035.1, on the reverse strand, counting down.
GGTGACTCGCGTTCGAGCCTGTCCAGGGCGGCGCCCAGCGGCGTAGGGGCACGTCTGATCCGGGTGACCACTTCCGGCACCAGCCGTGGCATCTCCAGGACCTCGAGCGGAACCATCACCACGGATTCCCAGCCCGCCGACACACACGCGTCCAGCGCCTCGGGATCGGCGAACGCGTTGAACTCGGCGTTCTCCGTCACGTTTCCGCTGGTGAGGGAGCCGCCGGAGATCCACAGGCGGTGCCGGGCCGGCCCCGAGGGACCAAACAGCCGCAGGGCGCGAGCGATGTTCGTGACGGGACCGATCGCGAGGACGTCGGCCCCTTGGGATCGCTCCAGGGCCACGGCGAGCACATCGGGAGCCGGCCCGTCCTCGGTACCGGCACCTGTGCCCACGCCCACGCTTACGTCTATGCCGTCGCCGTCGCCCCAGAAGTGTTCGTTGTCCGGACTCAGCGCAGCGACGTAGGTCCCCGCCGGCAGTGCGGCGACAGCCGCGCGCACCTCCTCCCGGACGGGCTCGTGCCACCACAGCGGCTTCTCACATCCGCGTACGACGTCGACGTCCAGGGAGTGGGCGCGGAGCAGCGTGTGTGCGTGCCGTTCCGAGGAGGCCGCGGACGCGTTTCCGAAGACCGTGGTGATCAGACGGGGAACCCGCCCCAGAGCGAAGAGGTAGTGGAGCGCGAGGGCGTCGTCATTGATCCCCAGGGTGTCGGTGTCGATGATCAGATCACGTGCGGTGTCGTCCTCAGAACTCGAACTCACTGGGGGCTCCCAAGCTCATCCAGTACCGGAGTGCCTGCGCGTAGCCGCGCCCTTCGTCTTTGAGGACGTCCACCGCGTCCTCCGGCCGCAGCACACTGACGGTGGCCACCTGCTCGGCACCGGCGGGGTTCGTGGGAGGGCCGACGAGCTCCCCCTCCACCACCGCCCACAGCCAGGCCTTCAGCGGAAAGGGGGCATGCGGTCGATAGGGAATGCGGTGATAGGAAACACCGCTGTGCGCCGCGAACCAGTGGGGCCGCCCCTTCATGAGGTAACCCGCCTCTTCGGCGAGTTCGCGACTTATGCAGTCGTCGACGGACTCGCCCTCTTCCCTGGTGCCTCCCGGCAGGAAGGACGTGCCGTCGGAAAGACGGCAGACCACGACACCGTCCTCGGCCAGGGCGATCGCCCGCACGCTCTGGACTGTTCGGTCCGGTGGGCGCCGGTCGGTGAACCTGACGATGGTCTGGGCCCACTCCCAGTCCTCTAGATGTTCTCGCATGCCAAGCCTTGCGTTCGGGCCGCTTCGGCAATGAACTTGAGGTCCGTGCGGTACGTCACGAAGGACTCCGCGTACTCGACACCGACGGCCGCCCCCTGGAGGGCGTCGGCCCTCTCGATGCCGATCAGCGAGCGCACGTGCGGGTCCGGCTTGGTCTGGTACCGGTAGCACTCGATCGCGGCCTGCTTCTGGCCGTAGTGGTGGGTCACGTCGAGGGAGCACGTCGTCTGTTCCAGGTGCGAGCTCCAGGTGTCCTCGGGGCACTGGTAGCCGAGGATCACAGCCGGAGTGTGGTGCCCGGTTCCCCGGTTGCGGGACGCGGCGAACGCGGCCTGGTGAGCCACCTGATGGTCCTGGTGGAAAGCGCCCCTGGCCGGCAGCAGAACGAGTTGTGGCCGCACCCGGTCGATCGAGATGGGGGAGCCCGACTCGATCGACTCGACGAGCCGGGCCGTGTCCGCGTGCAGGGTGTCCCGGTGGTCACCGTCCTCGATCATGACGTGAAAGTCGCTCACGCCGAGCTTCCCGCACGCCCGCACGAACTCCTTGCCTCTGTCGGCCGTGACGCGAGCCGCCGACGGGCCGCCGGTGTTGATCGCGTGCTGCACTATGAGCTGTACGTAGACGTCCATGCCCGAGGCCGCCAGTGTGGCGATGGTGCCTCCGCATCCGAACGTTTCGTCATCGGGATGTGGGGCGATGACGAGCACACTCCCGCGGATCATTTCTGGTTCTCCCCCATTCGCAGCCCGTCGAGTGCAGCTGATTCGTCCGGCTCGGAGCCGGCCTGGAGTACCGAATAGCCGGGAACCCGCACGAGCGTCGTCCTGCTGAACATGCGCCTGCCATGCAGTCCCTCGGGCAGCCTTCTCTCTCCGCTGGTCAGCAGCGCGAGATACTGCTCCACCAGATGGGTCGCGCCCCAGAACGCCGCCGCACACCCGCCGCCGAACCGGACGTTCGTCTCGGTGAAGACGACACCGTCGGGTTGCAGGAATCCCTGGACACAGGAGGGACCCACGACCTGTAACTCCTGCACCAGGCCTGCGACGAGTTCTTCGAGCAGCGGGTCCTGGAAGGTCTCGGTGACCACCGACATGCCCGAGCGGATCCGCAGCCGGCGTCGCGCCACGACCAGCGGCGGATCCGAGCCTGTGTACAGGCAGTCGGCGGAGAACTCCTGCCCGGTCAGCACCTCCTGGATCAACCCGTCCGTATTCCGATGCAGCCAGGCTTCGAGTTCCTCCCGACGGGAGCAGACCATGGAATCCAGCCCACCGCTGCCCGAGCGCCGCTTGACGAACACACCGGCGGCCGGAAAGTCCGCCACCAGATCATCCGCCGCGAAGGACGTCGGCGTGCAGAACCGGGAGTTCCGGCTCAGGTGGTTCGCGAACTCCGCCTTGTCCGAGCAGAGCCGCACCGTTCCGGGTGACGGCAGCCACTGCGTCAGACCCAGCTCGGACAGGGCATCGACCTGGCCGGCGGCGTACCGCACCTCGGCGTCGGTGTTGAAGCTGACGCAGGTGGCTCCAAAGGATCTCGCCGCCTTCGCGAGCGCTTCGAGGTAGGCGATGCCTTCCGACGCCAGGGGGAGCAGCTGTGCCCGGCCGGGGTTGGCCAGCAACGCGGGGCAGAGCGGATCCGCGTCGGCCCACAGCACCTCGTAGCCGAGCTGTTCGGCCTGCAGCGCCACCGCGTAGCCGGACGCGCCGCCGGTTCCGGTGACAACTAACCGCATACGGCCGCCTCACCGCTGCGGCACCGCGCAGACAACGATGTGGTCGGCTCACTGACCCCAGCCTGGTCGGGCATGCGGCTACCCCCATTCCCCGCGGGCCACGATCTCCCGGACGCGTTCGCCGTAGGTCGGGTCCGCGCTCGGGTGCTGATTGGTGACGACCGTTCCCTCGTCGAGGAAGTGGGCCATGCCCCGGCCCATCTTGCGACCTGTTTCGGTGTGTATGTCGAGGGCGTAGTCCGGTATGACGGGACCACGGAGGCGGTGGTTCATCGTGTGGCGCGTCCACATGCAGATCTCGTCCGTGGTCTCGTCCTTGGGGGACGCGACCAGGTAGCGGACGGCCTGGACGAGGAAGAGCCAGCGTTCACCGGTGCCCCGCTGCATGCGCAGGCCCACCCGGTGCAGGGACTCGACGATGAGCGTCTGCTGGAATGTGCCGTCGTTGCAGTCCGACGCGGAGATCACCATCAGCCGGGTCCACAGGTGCGCTTCCAGTTCCGGGCTCGTCTCGTACATCTCCCGGGCGACCAGCAGCGCCTCTTCCAGGTTGCCCCGGCGGATGTACTTCTGGAGTGCGGAGATCAGCTCGTCGCACCGGAAACCGCGCACGCTCGTCACATCTGCCCAGGGATCTCTCGTCGACGACGGAAGAGACATGTTCCTCCTAGTGTTTCGACGCGCGTCAAAGCCCACTTGTCCAGGGGCTTCCGCCCGCTGCCCGACAGTTGGAAGTTCGCGTTGATCAGAAACTCACGGGGATCTCGTCCAGGACTCGGCAGGCTCACGGGCCGCCCCAGCAGCAACGGACGATGTGCGACAAACCTAGATCGTTGCAGCAGGGAATGGCAGAAACTTTCACGCCTCATTACCCCTGGACCATATGTCCGCTTACGTTCACGAATCGACGACTACAGACCGGTGCACAGCCCACCGTTCACACCGCACGAACCGATGCCGCGCGAGCCGGTCGCCGCAGTTCAGGGCTCCATGAAGCTTGAACCTTTTCTTTCACGAGTTAAGAAAAGACATATCGTCCTACGGATGGCCGGTAGGCGCTCATACGGCCGAACCCTCGTCGCCGTCAGTAAGTTCTGTCCATAATTGACATAACTCACGGCATTTGCTGCAATTCCCAGGACGCTCCTACGGGGAGATGCGTGAAACCAGATTTTCTCGCCGTCGTGACGTCACCGACATGGGCGGCTTCCGGGGTGGCCGGCCCCGGGGCGGGGGCCACCGCTGGGCCTGTCGGGTCACGCTGCCGGCCCGGCCAGTATGTGGATGGGAAAATCCAGTTCATCAGTCCGCAAATCGATCACTGGATCGGTGTAATCGGCACAGATGCCGGACCGAAAAGCGATCTAGCTTCGGAGTGCACGGGGGCCGTACGGATCAGAAAGGCATCGAGGCACTCATGCCCATCCCGCATACCGACGTCATGACCGCACCCGAGTTCGACACCCTGACCGCTTCACCCGGACCCGACCGCCCGCCCGTCGACGACCGCCCTGCCGCCGACCACCTGCTCCCGCCCGCCGACCACCTGCTCCCGCCCGTCGACCACCTGCTGCTGCCGGTCGACGAACTACCCGCGAACGCGTCCTCGCCCGACCTGGTCGGCCGCCGAGTGCGCGACGAGCTCATGCTCGACGGCAACGCACGGCTCAACCTCGCCACCTTCGTGACCACCTGGATGGAGCCGCAGGCACGGCAGTTGATGGCGGAGACCGCGGAGAAGAACCTCGCGGACCGCGCGGAGTACCCGCAGATCACCGCCATGGAGGAGCGCTGCGTACGGATGCTCGCCCGGCTCTGGCACGCGCCGTACCCGGAGCAGGTCCGCGGCTGCTCCACCACCGGTTCGAGCGAGGCGGCCATGCTCGGCGGCCTCGCGCTCAAGCGCCGCTGGCAGGACCGACGGAGGGCCCAGGGCAAGGACACCGCACACCCGAACCTCGTGATGGGCGCGAACGTCCAGGTGTGCTGGAAGAAGTTCGCCAACTACTTCGAGGTGGAGCCGCGTTACGTCCCGATGGAACCGGGCCGCTACCACCTCACGCCGGACACGCTCACCGCCTACTGCGACGACAACACGATCGGTGTCGTCACCGTCCTCGGGTCCACCTTCGACGGCTCCTACGAGCCCGTCTCGGACATCTGCCTGGCCCTGGACGGATACCAGGCCGCCACCGGCACCGACATCCCCGTCCATGTCGACGGCGCGTCCGGCGCCATGGTGGCCCCCTTCCTCGACCCGGGACTGCTCTGGGACTTCCAGCTCGAACGCGTCGCCTCCATCAACACCTCGGGGCACAAGTACGGGCACGTCTTCCCCGGACTGGGCTGGGCCCTGTGGCGCAACGCCGAGGCCCTCCCCGACGACCTGGTCTTCGAGGTCGACTACCTCGGCGGCCGCTCCCCCAGCTTCACCCTCAACTTCTCCCGCCCCGGCGCACACGTCGTCGCGCAGTACTACAGCTTCCTGCGGTACGGCTTCGAAGGACTGCGGAACCTGGCCGCCCAGAGCCGTACGACGGCCCGCGCGCTGGCCACCCGTATCCAGGGCATCCCGCCCTACCGACTGGTCACCGACGGCTCCGAACTGCCCGCCTTCGCCTTCCGCCTGGCGCCCGGCACCGAGGGCCTGACGGTCTTCGACGTCTCCCAGGCCATGCGCGCCCGCGGCTGGCACCTGCCCGCGTACACCTTCCCCGCGCCCTGCCAGGACGTCTCCGTCCTGCGCCTCGTCGTACGCACCGGGTTCACCGCCGAACTCGCGGGCATGTTCATCGCCGACCTGACCGAGGTCACCCGCCGGCTGCACGGCGGCCGCCCGACGCCCCCACCACCGCTGACCCCACCGGCCGCCCCCTGACGGCGACTTGAGCCAGAAGGCGGGCACCGCCGAACCGCCGAACAGCCGAACCGCACCGGCCGCGGGCGTCTTTACAGCACTCTCACAGAACCCACCCTGCGCTTGATGTTTCAAGTGTTAGGCTCGCGGCCATTCCCCCCACCTGGCTCAGGAGAATCGCTGTGCGGGACGGCAACATAGTGGTGATCGGCGGCGGTTACGCGGGCATACGACTGGCGAAGAAGCTGGACACGGCGGCGCATGTCACGCTTGTGGACCGCAAGGAGGTCTTCTTCCACCGCATCGCCTCGCTGCGGGCGGGTGTGCGCCCGGAGTGGACGGGCGCCCCGTTCATACCGTACGACAAGCTGCTCACCAACGGCCGTATGGTCGTGGGCAAGGCGGTCCGCGTCGACACCGTCGAGCGCCGGGTCACCCTCGCCACGGGCGACCGGCTGCCCTACGACGTGCTGGTCATCGCCACCGGCGCCGACTACCCCGAACCGGCCCGTTTCGTCGGCTCCACCCCCGACGAGGCCGCGAAGGCCTTCGCCGAGCACCAGCACAACATCGCCGCCGCCGGCCACGTCCTGGTCGTCGGCGGCGGTCCCTCCGGCGTCGAACTCAGCGCCGAGGTCCGGCTGGCCCGGCCGGACGCCCGGGTCACCCTCGCGCACTCCGGGCAGGAGCTGCTGCTCTCCACGGGCAGCGCCCGCGCCGGCCGCAAGGCCCGGGCCTGGCTGGCGGCCCACGACGTGGAGGTCCGGCTGGACGCCTTCATGTCCCCCGGCACCGACTTCGGCACCTACCGCGACGCCCACGGCGAGGTCCTCGCCGCCGACCTCTCCTTCTGGGCGACCGGCACCACCCCCAACACCCTCTGGCTGCGCCTGGCCGGGCACGGCGACTGGCTGACCGGGACGGGACACGTCAAGGTCGACCGCACACTCCGGGTCGAGGGCCGGCCGGACGTGTTCGCGGTCGGTGACGTGAACGACGTCAGCGAGCTCAAGGTCACCCCGGCCGCACTCGCCCAGGCGGAGGTCGCCGCCCACAACATCCTTGCCTACCTGCGCAGTTCGGGGCGGCACAAGAAGCCGCGCGCCTACCGGGCCGTCCGCCGCACCCCGCTCATCGTGCCCTTCGGCCCGGCCGACGGGGTGACCGTGCTGCCCGTGCCGCTCGGCGAGAGCGCGGTCCTCGGCACCCGGGCCACCACCATGGCCAAGGCGAAGACCCTCATGACCCCCTATATGAGACGCCAGCTCGGCTACCCCTCGGCCTGACCCCACCCCTCACAGCGCCGACGGACGGATCACCGGCGCGGGGAACCACCAGGAGCCCCTGGCCGCGTACCGGAAGCGCCGGGGCCCTGCGACGAGCCGGCGGTGTCCGCGCCGTCGGCCCGGCCCGCCCTCCATGTACGGATCTCGGCAAGGGCGGCCGCACCGAGGAGCATCCCGGGCGCGCGGTCCCGCTGATCGAGGAGCGGGCGACCATGCCGGACCGTCTCCCGTGACGGAGGGCGGTCTCCTCGCCCGCTTTCCGGGCGCGCCGGCGGCCGTCACGTGACACTTGAGGGAAGCGACCGGCGAGCGGGACGGGGAGGCGAGGACGGTGATCGCCGTCAATCCGACGGACAGTGCCTCGTTGCTCGCCGCCTTCGGTGCGCTGGCCGTGCTGGTGGTGATCTTCGCCGAGTCGGGGCTGCTGGTCGTCGGCTTCTTCCTGCCGGGTGACACCCTGCTCTTCCCGGCCGGTGTGCTGTGCGCGGCGAGCGCGGACCGGCCGCCCCGGCTGGAGCTGTGGCAGGTGCTGGTGTGTGCGGCCGTCGGTGCGGTGGCGGGCGGCCAGGTGGGCTATCTGATCGGGCGGCACGGCGGGCGCCCGCTGCTGGCCCGCACCTCCAACCAGCGGGTGAAGTCCGGGGCGGCCCGGGCGGAGCGGCTGCTGGTCCGCTACGGGTACGGCAAGGCGCTGGTGATCGGCCGCTTCGTGCCGTTGCTGCGGTCGGTGCTGCATCCGGCGGCCGGGGCGCTCGGGGTGCCCGTGCGGCCGTTCACCCTCTGGCAGGCCGTCGGGGGTGTGCTCTGGTCGCAGACCTTCGTCCTCGCCGGCTTCGCCCTGGGCTCGTCGGTCTCGCACATCGACCGCTATCTGCTGCCGCTGGTCGGCGTGATCGTCGTGCTGTCCCTGCTGCCCGCGCTGGCCGAGGCGCGCCGGGCGCGGCGCGACCGGTGACCCGGCTCAGGGTTCCCAGTGGGCCAGGCTGTGCAGGGCGGCGGCGGTGTCGGTGAAGCGGTCGGCGCCGAGCAGGGCGTGCAACTCGGCGTTGAAGCGGTCGATCTCCGGCCGGGCCGTGTCGAGTACGCCGGCCCCCTGTTCGGTCAGCTCCAGTACGACGGCGCGGTGTTCCTCCGGATGCCGGCGCCGGCTGACGAGGCCGGCATCCAGGAGGCGCCGGACCAGCGCGGTGATCCCGGACTCGCGCTGCTGGAGGGCCTGGGCCAGTTGCTGCTGGGTGATGCCGGGTTCGTCGCTGAGTGCCAGCAGGGCACCGAGCTGGGCCGCGGTGATCCCGGCGGTGGCCAGCAGCCGCCGGTCGGCCGTGGTGCGCAGCTGGTGAGCGGCGCGTTGCAGCAGGAAGAAGAGACGCTGGTCGGGCTCTGACATGGGCGGAATCTTGACAGACGCGACGGCCGGGCGCCATTGTCACTTCACTAGTGAATCGAAACCCGGTGTGGGGTGGCGAGTGTGAACCAGACGCCCGATCTGGCCTTCGCGCGGAAGATCCTGGCGGCACAGCCCTTCAGTGTCCTGCTGGGGACCCGGCTGGTGGCCTTCGGCGGCGGAGAAGCGACGCTCGAACTGGACAACCGCGAGGAGCTGCGCCAGCAGTACGGGTATGTGCACGGCGGGGTCCTCGCCTATGTGGCGGAGAACGCGATGGCGTTCGCCGCCGGCACCGCACCCGGGAACCGGCCGCTCACCGCCGGGTTCACCATCGACTACGTACGCCCGGCCGACGGCGTGTTCCTGCGCGCCCGGGCCCGGGTGGTACGGGCGGGCCGCGCCCTGGCCGTCTGCCGCTGCGATCTGACCAGCGTGGGCGGCGACGGCAGCGAGACGGTGTGCGCGGTCGCCCAGGGCACCATCTCGTTCGCACCCACGACCGGCGGCGACGGGGCCTGACCGCGCCACGGCCGGCATCGGATCCGCCTTTCCGGGAAGACAGCTCCGCCCTCGTGCCGTTGAACGCGCCGGCACGGTCGCTGTGCGGCATGCGGCACAGGGCCGTCGAGGCCTGTCCGAACGGATGGAGAGCGGTGATCACGCGATGAAGGCGGTGCGGTTCCACGCGTACGGCGGGATCGATGTGCTGCGGGTGGAGGAGGTGGAGCTGCCGGTGCCCGGCCCCGGGCAGCTGCTGGTCGAGGTCCGCGCGGCCGGGATCCAGCCCGGTGAGGTGATGATCCGCGAGGGCGCGCGGCACGGACGCTGGCCGGCGGTGTTCCCCTCCGGGCAGGGCAGCGATCTGGCCGGCGTGGTGACCGGGGCCGGTCCCGAGGTGCGCGGTTTCGCGGTGGGCGACGAGGTCATGGGCTTCACCCACAACCGGGCGAGCCACGCGGAGTTCGTCGTGGTCGACGACGTGAACGTGGTCTCCCGTCCGCAGGGACTGTCCTGGGACGTGGCCGGGTCGCTGTACGTGGCCGGCACGACCGCGTACGCCAGTGTGTTCGCGGTGGACCCTGGCCCGGGCGACACGGTCGTGGTCTCCGGCGCGGCGGGCGGCGTGGGGTCGCTGGCCGTGCAGCTGGCGCGGCTGCGGGGCGCGACGGTGATCGGGCTGGCGGGCGAGCGGAACCACGCCTGGCTGACGGAGCGTGGCGTTGTCCCCGTCACGTACGGGGAAGGCGTGGCCGAGCGGATCCGCCGGGCCGCGGGCGGGAAGGTCGACGCGTTCATCGACACCTTCGGCGACGGCTACGTGGAGCTGGCGGTGGAGCTGGGCGTGCGGCCCGAGCGGATCAACACGATCCGCGACTGGCAGGCCGCGGCCAAGGTCGGCGCGCGGACCTACGGGGAGGGTTCGGCGGCGTCCGCGGTCGTGGTCGGCGAACTCGCCCGGCTCGCGGCGCGCGGGGAGCTGGAGGTCCCGATCGCCCGCACCTACCCGCTGGAGCAGGTACGGGACGCGTTCCGCGACCTGGAGCGGGGGCACACCCACGGCAAGATCGTGCTCCGACCCTGACCATCGGCCCCTGACCGCCGGACCCGGGCCGCAGGCGCGGGTCCGGCGGACGGCCGGGGCGCCTCCATCTCCGAGATAGGCAGGCAGCCTGCTATAGTTTGACAGGTAGCCTGCCTAATTCTGATGGGCGGCACATGCGGGACGGGAGGAGCAGCACCTTGGGAACCACCGCCGACGTCGCCTCCGTACAGCAGGAAAAGGCACCGCCGGGCAAGCCCTTCGGGGCCTCCTTCGTGACCCCGCTGTACATGGGCGCCGTACTCAACCCGATCAACAGCTCGGTGATCGCACCGGCCCTGGTGGCGATCGCGGCCGCGATGCACACCTCCGTGGGCGGCACCGCGATCCTGATATCGAGCCTGTATCTGACCAGCGCGATAGCCCAGCCGGCGGCCGGACGGCTGGCCGAGGAGTTCGGGCCCCGCCGGGTGTTCTTCGCCGGCATCGTGCTCGTCCTCGTCGGCGGTGTCCTCGGCGCGGCCGCCCAGAACATGCCGTCCCTGGTCGCGGCCCGGGTGCTCATCGGGGCCGGCACCTCCGCCGGCTACCCCTCCGCGATGCTGCTGATCCGCCGCCGGGCCAAGGCGACCGGCATGCAGCAGCCGCCCGGCAACGTCCTCGGCGGCCTGGCGATCGCGGGCGCCGCCACCGTCGCCGTCGGCCCCGCCATCGGCGGCCTGCTGGTCGGCCGGCTCGGCTGGCAGACGGCCTTCTGGATCAACGTCCCCGTGGCGGTGGCCGCCTTCGTCATGGCCGCGGTCTGGATCCCCAAGGACACCGACCGGGTGCGCGGTCGGTCGGCACGCACCCTCGTCTCCCGTCTCGACCTGGCCGGCATCGCCGGCTTCGGCGGGGCGCTCACCGCGCTGCTGGTGTTCCTGTCCTCGCTCCCCACCCCGCAGTGGCCGGCCCTCGGCGTGTCCGTCGTGATCGCCGCCGTCCTCGTGGCCTGGGAGCTGCGCGCCGCCAACCCCTTCCTGAACGTCCGGCTGCTCGCCTCGAACCTGGCGCTCACCCGCACCTACCTGCGCAACGGCCTCACCCTGCTGGGCACCTATGTGATTCTCTACGGGCTCACCCAGTGGCTTGAGGCCTCCCGGGGACTCACCGCCTACCAGTCGGGCCTGGTCCTCATCCCGATGGGTGTCCTGTCGGCGGTCTCCGCCCGGGTGGTGTCCCGGCGCGGCCGGGTCCGCGCGCCGCTGGTCGTCTCCGCGCTGCTGCTGCTCGTGGGCGCCGTCGCCACCGTCTTCGTGGACGGGGGCACGCCCGTGGCCGTGGTGGTCGCGATCACCGCGGTGTTCGGTCTCACCTCGGGGGCCGGCACGGTGGCGAACCAGACGGTCCTGTACCAGGAGGCGCCGCCCGACAGCGTCGGCACCGCTTCGGGACTGCTGCGCACCTTCGGCTACATCGGCTCCATCGCCTCGGCGGCCATCACCGGCACCGCGTTCCACACGCACGTCGACGACACCGGCCTGCGGCACATCTCCTGGGCGCTGGTCGGCATCGCCGCCGTCGTCCTCGTCATGACGGTCCTCGACCGGCAGCTGGCGCACACCGACCGGCGTCCCACCCCCTGACCACTCTCCTCAACCGTACGGAACCGGCCGGAACCATCCGGCAAGACAAGAAAGTTCAGGTAATGACCAGCACCGTCCCGCACCTCGACCCCACCCGCACGGCCCTGTTCCTCATGGACTTCCAGCCGGCCGTCCTCGCCGCCGTCCCCGACCCGGACCAGGCGCTCTCCCGCGCCCACGCGGCCCTGTCCTGGGCCCGGTCGAACGACGTCCAGGTCGTCCACGTCCGGGTCGCCTTCGCCCCGGAGGACTTCGCCGCCGTACCCGAGCTCAACAAGTCCTTCACCCCGGTCGCGCAGAGCGGGTTCCTCGCCGACGGCAGCCCCGAGGCCGCGCTGCACGAGTCGTTCGAGGTGCTGGAGCGGGACATCACCGTGCGCAAGACCCGTATCAGCGCCTTCGCCAGCACCACCGACGCCCGTGAACTGCTCCGCAAGCAGGGCATAGACACCCTGGTCCTCGCCGGACTGTCCACCGGCGGAGTGGTCCTGACGACCCTCCGGCAGGCGGCCGACGACGACTTCGGGCTCTACGTCCTCAAGGACGCCACCGGCGACCCGGACCCCGAGGTCCACCGGGTCCTGACGGAGAAGGTCTTCCCGAGCCAGGCGCACGTCATCGAGACCGGCGAACTCCAGGCGCTGACCAAGACCGCCTGAGGCCGGACAACAGAGGTGGGCCGGCCCCCCCGTGGGGCCGCCCAGCCCCGGGGGGGGGCGCCCGCGCCCCCGCGCCCCCCCCCGCAACCCCCACCCAGTAATATAATACCCCCCCCGCACCCCGGACTCCCCCC
>NZ_JBHXSK010000035.1:0-74703 GCF_042716195.1 Streptomyces sp. NPDC058683 | reverse complement strand
CCCACTAAATCGACACGGGCTAACTCCCGGCTCTCACCACCCCCCCCTGCGCCCCACAAACTGCGGGCCCCCCCCCCCGGGGGGGGCCACCTCTGCCGTGTGCGAGGCCCGCGGCCCGGCCGTCACCGTCCGCTGTCCGCGATCCTGTTCATGATCGCCGCGGCCTTCAGCAGGGTCTCCCGCTCGTCCGGCCGCAGATGCGCGTCGATCGCGGCGCCCAGCCAGGTCGCCCGGGCGACCGGGATCATCCCGAACAGGGCCTGCCCCTCGGGCGTTGCGTGGATGAGGGTCTTACGGCCGTCGCCGGGATCCCTGCTGCTGGCGATCAGGCCCCCGGCGCGCAGCGACGCGAGCGTCTCGGCCATCGACTGGCGGCGCACATGCTCGGCCTGCGCCAGCTCACTGGCCGTGGCCGGGCCCTCCTCGACGATGCGGCCCAGCGTGGTCAACTGCGACCAGCTCCACCGCATGTCGCTGGGGGCCGACTCGGTGCGCAGCCGGGCCCGCAGCCGGGTCATCGCCTTCATCAACTCGGCGGCGACCTCGGCCTCCGGCCTTGGGTCACTGGTCATCGGTCCACCCTACCCAGCGCCCACCCGGCATTTTGATCAACTATTTGCGCCGTCAAGCATTTTGTGAGGGCTATATTCAAACGGTGAGCACCTCCGAAAGGCGTCGCCAGACCGAGGAACCATCCCGAGCGCCGTCGAGCGGGGCGCAGCTGGTCGGACGTACGGCCGAGCTGGAACTGATCGACTCGCTGCTCGCCGGGCCCGGCCGGGGCAGCTCCGGTCTCCTGCTGCACGGCGAGCCGGGGGTGGGCAAGACGGCGCTGCTGGACGCCGCCGCGGCACGGGCCACGGCGCACGGCATGCGGGTGCTGCGCGCCGCCGGTGCACAGGCCGAGGCCAGGATCGCGTTCTCGGCACTGCACCAGCTGCTCTACCCGGTGCGCCACGACGTCGACCGGCTGGCCGAGCACCATCGGAACGCCCTCCACCAGGTCTTCGATCTCGCCCGGAGCCCGGCTCCGGAGTCCCTGGTGTCGACGGCGCTGCTCGCCCTCCTGGAACTGACCACCGCGGAACGCGCGCTGCTGCTGATCGCCGACGACGTGGCCTGGTTCGACGAGGCCAGCGCGGCCGTCCTGGCATTCGCCGTACGACGGATCGCGGACGCCCCGATCGTCTTCCTGGCCGCCTCCCGGATCGGGACCGAGGACCTCTTCCGCCGGTCCGGGCTGCCCGAGCGCACGGTCGAGTCGCTCGACCCGGGATCGGCGGGCGCCGTCCTGGACGCCTGCTCCCCCGGGCTGGCCCCCGCGGTGCGCCGGCGGCTGCTGGCCGAGGCCGACGGCAACCCGCTGGCCCTCCAGGAACTGCCCGTACCGCTCACCGAGCGGCAGCGCGCCGGCCAGGATCCGCTGCCCGACCGCCTCCAGCTGTCGCGACGCCTGGAAGCGACCTGCGCCGGGCTGCTCGCCGACCTGCCCGCACCGACCCGCAGGCTCCTGCTGCTGGCCGCCCTGGACGCCGACGCCGGACTCACCGTGCTGCGCACCGCGGCGCAGGGGTCGGCCCACATCGACGACCTGGTCCCGGCCGAGCGGGCCGGTCTGGTCCGGGCGCCCGCGGCCGGCTCCGGTCTCACGTTCTGTCACCCGCTGATCGGCACGGCCGTGGTGGACCTGGCCTCGCCGCACGAACGCCGGACCGCACACGAGGCACTGGCCACCGCGCTGGCCGACGATCCCGAGCGCCGGGCCTGGCACCTCGCGGAGGCCGCCGCCACGCCGGACGAGGCGGTGGCGCGGGCGCTGGACGAGGCGGCGCTGACCGCCTGGCGGCGCAGCACCGGATCCCCCGCCGAGCTGCCGGCGCCGGTCGGGGCGCTGCTCTCCGACCGGCGGCGGATCGCCGCGTCCGCCGCGGTCACGGCGCTGATGCGGGCCGGCGAGCTCAGTCCGCACCCGGTCGACCGGTCCCGCCGCCTGGTCGAGGCCGCCTTCCTCGCCACCATGACCGGCCAACTCGACCAGGTGAACCGGCTGTTGGCGGATGCGGGGCAGACCCCGGACACCCAGACCGGGCTGGTCTTCGCCGCCGCCGCCCACCTGCTCACCCACGACGGGGGCGATGTCGACACCGCCTACCGGCTGCTGGCACAGGCCCTCGACCACAACTGCGAGGCCGAGCAGGGCGGTTGGAACCACCTCGGAATCCTGTACACCCTGCTGCTGGTCAGCCTCTACACCCTCAGACCCGAGCCGTGGAAGCTGCTCGACACCGCGATGGCCCGGTTCCCGCCGGAGGCGGTCACCCCGTTCCGGCTGTGCTACGACGCGTATGTCGACCCCACCCACAAGTCCGACGCGATCCGGGAGGGGCTCGCGGACGCGTTCGCCGGGCTGCCCCTCGACGCGGCCCCCTGGCAGATCGTCCCGCTGGGCTTCGCCGCCGTCGCCCTGGACGCCCTGTCCGACTACCGGTGCCTGCTGCTGCGCATGATCGAACGGGAGCGGGACGACGGCGCGATCGGCATGGTGATCCCGGCGCTGCTGCTGCTCTGCCAGGACTCCTACATCCACGGACAGTGGGACGAGGCGGAACGGCTCGCGCAGGAGGGGCTGGACCTGGCCAGGGCCTACGGGTACCAGTTCTGGGAGCGGCAGCTCCGCGCCCTGCTGGCCTCGGGCGCGGCGCTGCGCGGCAACGCGGACCTCGCCCGTACCCGCAGCGCGGAGACCACGAGCTGGGCGGCGCCGCGCGGCATGGACGTGACGGAGGGCTACGCGCGGTCGGCACGCAATCTCGCGGCCATCGGACAGGGCGACTACGAGGAGGCCCTCACCCAGGCGGCGCGGATCGGCCCGCCCGGTGCCCCCACCGCCGGCGTGCCGGGCCGGTGGATGGTCCTGGACTTCGTGGAGGCGGCGGTCCGCACCGGCCGTGTCGAGGACGCCCGGGCGCATGTGCGCGCCGCCCAGGAGGCCGGGATTCCCCGGATCGGGCCGCGCACCGAGCTGATCACGGCGGGGGCGGCCGCCGTGGCCGCCGACGACGCGGAGGCCGCCGCCCTGTTCGAGGCCGCCCTGTCCCTTCCGGACTCCGAGCGCTGGCCCTGGGACTTCGCGCGCATCCGGTTCGCGTACGGCCAGTGGCTGCGCCGCACCCACGACATGGCCGGGGCGCGGGCCCAACTGGGCGCGGCTCTGGAGACGTTCGACCGGATCGGCGCCGAGATGATGGCCCAGCGGGCCGCGGCCGAACTGCGCGCCACCGGTGTCTCCGTCGCCCGGCCCGACGCGGTGACGGAGCAGCTGACCGCCCAGGAACGGCAGATCGCCGAGCTCGCGGCGACCGGCCTGAGCAACAAGCAGATCGGCGAGCGGCTGTTCCTGTCGCACCGCACGGTCGGCTCCCATCTGTACCGCGTGTATCCCAAGTTGGGCATCACCTCACGCGCCGCTCTCCGTGGCGCGCTGGAGGCGATGTCCGCCGCGGACCAGGACGAGGAGACGCCGTAGCGCACGCGTCGCAGTAGCGGAACCAGTCGAATGACGGGTGGCCCCGGACCGCGATGCCGATAGCCTCCGTGCCCGTCACGCGGTCCCGGGCCGAGGCGGAAGTCGGCGCCACGGCACCCTCGTTTGCGGAGGTCTTCATGCTCGGTTCGCCCAACGCCCTGCTCTGGCGCGGCCTGCTGGCCGTCGTCATAGGCATCGTCTCCGTCTCCTGGCCGGGCATCACCGTCGGCGCGTTCGTCGTCCTGTTCGCCGTCTACGCGTTCATGTACGCGGTGATGGACGGAGTCCGCGCCTTCAGCAGCGACCGGGTGGGGCCGGTCCTCGGCTGGCTGGTGCTGTCCGTGCTGTCGGTGGTGGCCGGGGTCAGCGCCCTGGCCTGGCCGGGCATCACGGCGCTGGTACTCACCCTCTGGGTCGCCGCGTGGGCGATGACCACCGGTGCCATGGAGGTCGTCCTCGCCTTCCAGCGCGGTGAGACGGCGGGTGAGCGGGCCCTGTTCCTGCTGACCGGACTGGTGTCGGTGGCGCTCGGGTTCGTGCTGTTCGTACGGCCGGACATCGGGGCGGTCTCGCTCGCCACCGTCTTCGGTCTGTTCAGCATCGTCCACGGCATCTCGGCGGTCTTCGCCTCGTCGGAGGAGCGGCGCAGGCTCCGCCCGCAGCCTCTCGGCGGCTGAGCGCCCACACAATTTCCTTGCTTGACAAAGCATATAGTGGTCCCGGCATACTCGACGGCGACAGCCCCGGCGACCCACACCACGGAAGGCCCGCATGAACCTCGGCATCGCCATCGCGGATTTCACCCAACCCGGCGGTCCGGCGGGCATCGCACGTCACGTGGCGCAACTCGCCCGTAGCGCCGAGGAGTTCGGCTTCACCCGGATCGCCGTCATGGACCACCTCTTCCAGATCGGGATCGTGGGCGCCTCCGAGCAGGAGATGCTGGAGGCGTACACGACGCTGGGCTATCTGGCCGCGGCCACCGAGCGGGCGGAACTGCTCGCTCTGGTGACCTCGGCCGGCTACCGCGAGCCCGGACTGCTGGCCAAGATGATCACTACGCTGGACGTCCTGTCGGAGGGTCGCGCCGCCCTGGGCATCGGCGTCGGCGCGGGCTTCAACCTCGCCGAGGCACGCGGGCTCGGGCTGCCGTTCCCGCCCGTCGCGGAGCGGTTCGAGCGGCTGGAGGAGACCCTCCGGATCTGCCTGCAGATGTGGAGCGACGACGAGAAGCCCTTCACCGGCCGCCACTACCACCTCGAACGCACCCTCAACTCCCCGGGCACGCTGCGCCGCCCCCACCCGCCGATCCTCATCGGCGGCTCCGGCGAGCGCAAGACGCTGCGGCTGGTCGCGGAGTACGGGAACGCCTGCAACCTCTTCTACGGCCCGGACCTCGCACGCAAACTCGACGTGCTCCGCCGGCACTGCGAGGACGTCGGGCGCGACTACGCGGAGATCGAGAAGACGGTCCTGCTCCCCCTCGACCCCGGAGCGCACGGCGAGCGTGTCCCGGCCCTGCTCGCGGAGTTGCGGCGGCTGGACCACATCGGCATCGACCACGTCATCGGCCCGGTCCGCGGCGCCGACCAGCATGCCGCGCTCCGGCTGCTGGGCGAGCGGGTGGTACCGGAAGCGACGCGGATATGACCAACGGGCACCTTCACAAGAGACCGCCACAGCTGTTCAACTATTTATTTGCTTGCTGAAGCAATATAAAAGGAGATTCAGATGACTGTCACCAGCGACCACGCCGGCCACCACGAGGCCGATGTCGTCATCGTCGGCGGCGGCTCCGCCGGGGCCGTGCTCGCCGCCCGGCTCAGCGAGAATCCGCGGCGCACCGTCCTGCTGATCGAGGCGGGACCGGACTACCCCGCCGACCGCATCCCCGAGGGACTGCTGACCCCGCACCTGCTGGCCGACCCCGACCACGACTGGGGCTACAGCGCGCGTGCCACCGACCGCGCCCCGAGCATCGCCGCCCCGCGCGGCCGGGCCATGGGCGGCAGCTCCGCGGTGAACGCCGGTGTCGCGATCCGGGCGCGGGCCGCCGACTTCGCCGCCTGGGGCGAGCGGTACGGCATCAAGGGCTGGTCGTACGAGGAGGTCCTGCCCACCTTCCGGGACCTGGAGAACACACCGACCGGCGACGACGCCTTCCACGGGCGGACGGGCCCCTTCCCGATCCGCCAGTGGACCTACGAGGAACTCACGTCCCCCATGCGGGCGTTCGTGGACAGTGCGGCGGGCCTGGGCCACCGGCGCAACGACGACTTCAACGGCGACCGGCAGGACGGCACCGGCGCCTACCCGGTCAACATCGTCGACGGGGTGCGCCAGAACACCGCCCTGGCGTATCTGACGCCGCAGGTGCGCGGCCGCCGCAATCTGACGGTGCTGAGCGACATCACGATCGACAGGGTGCTCGTCGAGGACGGCAGGGCGCGCGGTGTCGTCGACGCGTCCGGCACCGTTCACCGGGCCGGTGAGGTGGTGCTCAGCGCGGGCTCGTACGGCAGCCCGGCCATCCTGCTGCGCTCCGGCGTCGGCCCGGCCGCGGATCTGCGGGACCTCGGCATCGACGTGGTCGCCGACCTTCCCGTCGGACGCCGGCTGCAGGACCACCCCTTCTTCCACTCGCTGTTCGCGCTCGCGCCCGAGCACCAGGACATGACGTCCGCGTTCGCCGCCCATCTGTGGCTCGCCTCCCGGGAGGCGCTCCCCGGTGAGCTGGACCTCGCCGTCGTGGGCACCCACCTGCTGGACGGCTCGTTCAGTCCGACCGGCGGGGCGATACTGCTCGCGGCGGCCGTCACCCGGCCGGAGTCGCGTGGCTCGGTGCGGCTGGCCGACCGTGATCCGCACGTCGCCCCGGTCATCGACGACAACTACCTGGCGACGGACCGGGACCGGCGCCGCATGCTGGAGGCGGTGCGCCTGGTGCGCCGCCTCGCGGGCAGCGCGCCCCTGGCGGGGGTGGTGGCGGCGGAACTGGTGCCGGGCGACGCCGTGGACAGCGACGAGGAGCTGGCGGCGGCGATCGAGACCGGTATCGCCACCTACGGCCATCCGACCTCCACCGTGCCGATGGGCGGCCCCGAGGACCGGTGGGCCGTCGTCGACGAGACCGGCGCCGTCAAGGGGCTGGCGGGGCTGCGGGTGGTGGACGCCTCGATCATGCCGGAGGTGCCGTCCACCGTGACCAACGCGACCACGATCATGATCGCGGAGCACATCGCCCGCCGGGTGTACGGCGACTGAGGCCGCCGTCGACCCCTGGGGCTCAGAGGGCCGGTGTCTCGTCGCTCTCGTCGCGGCCCAGCCGGCGGGCCACGGCGAGACCCCAGGGAACGCCCAGCAGGGCGACGAGTGCCAGCCCGAGCAGGAGCGGGGCGGGACGTGCGGCGCCGAGGGCCAGGGCCGCGAGGGCCACGGCGAGGCAGGTGCCGGCGAGCGGACGGTAGAGCTCCCGCTCGTCCCGCCAGGCCTCCAGGCCGGTCGCGATCAGCATCGTCGCCGCCAGCACCACGGCCACTCCCCCGCACAGCACCCAGGCCGTGGCGACGGGCACGCGGTCGGCGTGGGCGTGCTCGACCAGGCCGACCATCGCGGCGCCCATGGCGGTCACCGCCGCCGTCAGCGGCAGGTGGGTGAGCATCCACCCGAGGGTCACCGTCCGGGTGCGCCGGGGCGGACGGTGACCGGCGAAGTCGAAGTACGTCCACCAGGCGCCGAATCCGACCACCACCGCCACGAGCCCGACCGCGAGGCTCATGACGGTGGTCGGCTCGCTCGCCAGCCCGTCCACGACGCCGGTCACGGTCTCGCCGAGGACGATGATGATGAGCAGCCCGAACCGCTCGACGAGCGCGTCGGTGAGGGCGAGCGCCGATTCCTGGGCCGGGGCGGCCGCCAGGACCATCCAGGCGAACCCGGCGAGAAAGGCGAGGGCCAGCAGGCCCCAGGTCAGCAGGCGGGCGTCGGCCGGCAGTCCCGCGCTGGCGAAGAGAACGGCCGCGCAGGCCGCCGTACCGATCACGTACAGCCGGGTGGGTCTGCGGAACTCGGCGGAGCTGCCGCGTCCGGCCAGGAACCAGAGCACGGCCAGGACGGCGAACAGGATCCCCGCGTTGACCGCGAAATGCGCGCCCTCCGCGCCGCCGGCCTTGGGGATGAACGCCCCCAGCGGGACGAGCACGAGGATCTGCAGGAGGAAGAGACTGCGGCCCCGGGCGTCGTCATAGCCGTGCAGATCGTGGTGGAGCGTGCCGTTGAGCCAGGCGATCCACACCAGCGCGAAGACCACGGCGAACTCGGCGAGGCCGTGCCAAGTGAGATGCGCCGCCAGGTGGTGGGCGGCCTGGGCGACCAGGACGACCACGACCAAATCGTAGAAGAGTTCCAGCGGGCCGACCACCCGGTGCCGCGGCTGGTCCCCATGGGCACGCGGCGGCCGCCACAGCTGGCGGCGCAGCCGGGCCCAGTGCTCCTGGTTCTCCGGTCGCGAGGTCATACCCGCGGTCTCGGCCGAGGTCGCTGCTGCATGACTGCTCTCCGGGGCATGGGCGGGCCGGAGGTGCGCTTCCGGCGCTATTTGACACCTGTAGATTAGCAGTCCGGTGGGCGTCGGTCAGGCTGGCGAAGCTCAGTCGAGCTTCTCCACCACCGCTTCGAACTGCCGCACCATGGCCGGCACCGACCTGCCGTCGAGGAGGTCCACGACCCGCTTGCGGGCGCTCGCCAGATGCACCGGGTAGGCCTCCTGGAGGCGCTTGAGCCCTTCCGGGGTGAGGGTCGCGACATTGCCGCGGGCGTCACCCTCGTAGCGCCGCTTGACGACCTGGCCGCGGCTCTGCAGAGCATCCACGACCCGGGTGATACGGCTCGCCGACAGGGCGGTGGCCGAGGCGAGATCCGTCATCCGGAGCTCCTGGTTCTCGGCCTCGGAGAGGTTCATCAGGACGACGTACTCGGTGAGCGTGAGCCCCGTGGACCGCAGCAGATCGTCGTCCAGCGAGCGCGGCAGCGCGACGATGACGCGCATCAGGGCACGCCAGAAGCGTTCTTCGTGGGCGGTCAGCGGGTCGTCGTCGCTCATCCGCTCAGAATAGCGTGCTCAAGCAAGGAGTCTCAAGCTTCCGGCGCACGTCAGGGGCTGTTCGGCAGCCGGCCGGACAGCCCCCGACCAAGGCGCTCAGGCCTGCTCGACGATCTCGGCGACCGAGTCGAAGGGGTGGTACTGGGCGTACTGCCCCTGGATCTCGCTCGCCCGCTTGCGGTACCGGGGGTCGTCCAGCACCTCGTCGACGGCGGCGCGCACGGCGGACGCCTCCGGGCGCGCGGTGTGCAGGTTGACGCCGGTGCCGGACCACTCGACGCGGGCGGCGACCTCGGGCTTGTCCTCCGTCTCGCCGCCGACGACGAGCGGGACGCCGTGGCGCAGCGCGGTCTGGACACCGCCGTAACCGGCGTTGGTGACCAGGACGTCGGCGAGCGGCAGCAGCTGCTCGAAGGGTACGAAGCCGGCGAGGTGGACGTTGGCGGGGATCTGGCCGTCCATCGCCGTCCGCACCATGTCGGGGCCGTCGGGCCGCGCGGTGGCGGCGACGACGGTGACGTCCGCGTCCGCCAGCGCACGGAGCGTGGGAACGACGAGCTGGGTCAGGTCGCCGTTCTCCACAGTGCCCTGGGTGACCACGACGACCGGCCGGTCGGACGACAACTCCGCCCACCAGTCCGGGCGTTCGAAGTCGGCGTCGGAGGCGGCCGGGAGGGGACCGATGAAGCGGAACCCCTCCGGCGCGTCGCTGCGCGGGTACTCGAAGGCGGGGACGGTCAGCTGGAGCAGGAGGTCGGGGGTCGTGGCCATGGCGTCGAAGATCGGTCCGGGGAACGTGACGCCCATCGAGGTGAAGACACCCTCCACGTGCTGCTGGGCGTCGGCGAACATCGCCCCGATCTGGGCCCGCATCCCGTCGTAGGCGGCGCGCTCCTCGTCGGTGGTGGGCGGGAGCAGCCCCGGCCCGAAGGGCGCGGTGTCGGCGCTGGCGAAGGGGGGCGGCGCGATGCCGATGGTGACCAGGAGCGGGCGCTGCTCCCGCGGGGCGCGCAGGACCGTCGCCAGCGTCCAGAAGGACAGCAGCTCGCTGATCACCACGGTCGCGGGGAACTCGGCGAGCAGTTCCTGAAGGCGCTTGTCGTGGACCGGCGCTGGGTCGGCGGCGAAGTGCTTGAGGTCGAAGGCTATGCGCTCGAAGGGGGCGAGTTCTTCGCGCTCGGCGAAGGTGGCGCTGAGGTCGGCTCCGTCAATGTCCACCTCCGCGGGGTACGGGACGAAGCGTGCGCCGGTCTTGCGGACCCGGTCCTCGAAGCGGATGCCGGTGTAGAAGAGCACCTCGTGCCCGCGCTCCGTCAGGTCGGCAGCGATCGCCGCGAGGGGCAGGACGTGGCCCGGCACGGGGGTCGCCGTGACAATGATCTTCGCCATGGTCTCGTTCCTGGACAGCCCGGACCACAGCCCGGGGGGATTTATTTGCTTCAAAAAGCAATATAGAGACCTGCACTCGGCGCTGTCGAACGTTTCGCGTAACTCCGTGCGCGTCGAGCAGGTGAACACTGAGGGTTCATCAGGCATACGTCCAGGAGGGGAAGACCGCGGCCTGGCCGTGGCAAGTGCCGTCGGCGTCAAGGAGGTTCCACATCGTGACGTCCTCTATCCAGAATCTGCGGCCGGACCCGGCGATCCTCAACCCCCGGTAGCCGGAGGCGAATCCGCGCTCCGTCACCGACCGCACGAAGGCGTCCCTGTCGCCCTGCGCGTCCGGTTCGGCGGACAGCCTGGACGGGAGCCGGACGAACTCCTCCCAGCCGTACTCGAAGCACTTCTGGGCGGTCGTGTTCGCGTAGACGAAGACGGGATCCGGACCGGCATCGTGTGCGAGCAGCCCGAAGGGTGCGGACTCGTAGAGCCAGCGGGCCGCCTCGTCGGCGTCCGGGAACGCCGAGGGGCACAAGGGGGTGCCGGTCAACCGCTCATGGCTGGAGAGGAGAAGCTGTGCGAAGTCCGAGCCCCGCCTGTGCTCTTCGGGGAACTTCATGGCCATTGGTGACCGCCTTTCGTCGCTTTCCGAAGGGATGGTTCCAGAGCGCGCACGGCCGACGCGCGACGGGGCGGATTCGGTCCGCGCAGCCACCGCTGCCGGGACAGGACGAGCGGACGGCCGCCCGCTCCCGGGCGGCCGTCCGGCCGCCGTGTCACCACACCTGCTGGTCCTCCTGGAGGCGTACGGCGACGAACTTGGTCTGGGTGTAGTGGTGCAGCGCTTCCAGGCCCTTCTCACGGCCGTATCCGCTGTTCTTGTAGCCGCCGAACGGGCCCTCGACCATCATGCCGGGCGGGTAGGCGTTGACGTAGACCTGCCCGGCCTCCAGACGGGCGGCCACCCGGTGGGCGCGGGTCACGTCGGCGGTCCAGAGGGCGGCGGCCAGGCCGTACTCGGAGTCGTTGGCGATGGCCACCGCCTCGTCCTCGTCCTCGAAGCGCAGGACGGAGAGGACCGGCCCGAAGATCTCCTCGCGGGCGATCCGCATGTCCGGGGTGACGTCCGTGTAGACGGTCGGCTCGAAGACCCAGCCCTCCCCGGCCGGCCGGCCTCCGGCGACCAGGGTGGCGCCGTCCTGCTCGGCGATCTTGAAGTACTCGTTGACCTTGTCGAACTGGGCGCGGGTGATCGCCGGCCCATAGGTCTCCCCCGGCGTGATGTGGGTGAGCACGGCGCGGACGGCGGCCACGAACTCGTCGTGGATCCGGGCGTCGACCAGCAGCCGGGTGCCCGCCATGCAGGACTGGCCGCCGTTGGGCAGGAACGCCTCGACGGCGCCCTGGGCGGCCTTGGCCAGGTCGGCGTCCGCGAAGACGATGTTGGGTGACTTGCCGCCCAGCTCCAGCGTGAGCGGGATGATCCGGTCGGCGGCGATCCGGCCGATCTCGCGGGCGGCGCGGACCGAGCCGGTGAACGCCACCTTGCGGACCTTCGGATGGCCGACGAGCGCCGCGCCCACGGTGTCCCCGGTGCCGGTGACGACGTTCAGGACGCCGTCGGGCAGGCCGCATTCGGTGGCGATCCGGGCCAGCCGGAGCGTGGTCGCCGAGGTGAACTCGGACGGCTTGGCCACGACGGCGTTGCCGGCCGCGAGGGCCGGGGCGATGGAGCGGGCCGCCTGGTTCAGCGGGGCGTTCCAGGGGGTGATGACACCGACCACGCCGAGCGGCTCGCGCCGGGTGTACGCGTGGAAGGCGGGCCCCATGTTCACCACCTCGCCGCCGGGCAGGTTGACCAGGCCGGCGTAGAACTCGAAGTAGTTGGCGGCGCCCGCCACCTCCAGCGGGGACTGCCAGGCGGGCTTGCCGGTCTCGGCCGACTCCAGCTCCGCGAGCACGGCGGCCTCGTCGCGCAGCCGCTCCGCAATGGCCGCCAGGACGCGGCCCCGCTCGACGGGCTGCCGGTTCCACCAGCCGTCGACCGCCCCTGCCGCGGCCTGGACGGCCCGCTCCACGTCGGTGGCGTCACCGAGCGCGATCTCGTGCACGACCTCCTCTCCACCGGGAGTCGTGGACGGCAGCCAACCGCCCGTGGCCGGTTCGGTTTCCGCGCCCGCGATCCAGTGCCCGTAACGCTTCATCGGTGGACCCCTCATGACTGGGTAGGGTGTGAACAAGTGGGTGAATGAATTTTCATTCGCTCCGTAACCTACCCTCTCCGCCTTGACAAGATCGAGTCGTTGAACGAAGTTTCATTCGTGACGATGCCACCCTCCGTGACAACCGCCGACGAGGCCCCGCTGCGGCGGAAAGTCATGGACGCCGCGTTGGAGTTGTTCGACGAGCGCACCTGGGACGGCACCAACGTGCCCGAGATCGCCGCCCGGGCCGGGGTCGCGGTGGGCACGATCTACCGCTACTTCCCCAACAAACAGGCGCTGGGCGAGGCGGTCTTCACCGAGGCGAAGGCGGCGTTCGCCGACGCGGTGGTCACCGACGCCGTGCGCACGGCCGACCCGGTGACCGCGATCGGGCTGGTCTGGCGGCATCAGGTGGCGTTCGCCATCGCCTATCCCCAGGCGTTCTCGTTCCTCGA
Source organism: Streptomyces sp. NPDC058683 (assembly GCF_042716195.1). NCBI lineage: Bacteria > Bacillati > Actinomycetota > Actinomycetes > Kitasatosporales > Streptomycetaceae > Streptomyces > Streptomyces sp. NPDC058683. The sequence goes on along the minus strand of NZ_JBHXSK010000035.1, from coordinate 62,037 downwards.
ACACCAGGTGCACGGCTCGTATCTGCGGCCCCAGGCGTACGAGGTCGTCAACCGGCTCAATGCCGAGCTGGTGGAGATCCTGCGGGCGGCGCAGACGGCCGGTGCCGCCCGCGCCGGTGATCCGCAGGTGCTGCTGTCGATGGCGTTCGGCGCGTTCGTCGGGGTCACCAAGCACTCACGCGCCTCGGGGATCCCGCTGGGCGAGTACGACCTGGAGGGCGTCCGGCAAGCCGTGATGAGCCTGATCGGATTCCCGGACCCCGGCTCCCTGGGCGTCCTCTAGGAGGACAGGTGCCGCACCACGTTCGTGCGGGCCAGTTCGAGGAGTTCGTCACCGCGTCCCGACAGCACGGTACGGGCGGCGTACAGGGCGAAGCCCCTGGCCTGGTCGAAGGTGATCGTCGGCGGGACGGACAGCTCCTGCCGGGCGGTCATCACCTCCACCAGGGCCGGCCCGGGATGGGCGAACGCGGTGCGCAGCGCGTCGGCGAGGTCGGCCGGGTGCTCCACCCGGCTGCCGTGGATGCCCAGGGACTCGGCGACGTCGGCGAAGTTCGGGTTGTCGAGGTCGGTGCCGAAGTTCACCATGCCCTCGGCCTTCATCTCCAGCTCCACGAAGCCGAGGGCTCCGTTGTTGAAGACCACGATCTTCACCGGATGCCGCTGCTGCTTCAGGGTGATCAGATCGCCGAGCATCATGGCCAGTCCGCCGTCCCCGGACAGCGCGATCACCTGCCGGTCCGGAAAGGCGGCCTGCGCGCCGATCGCCTGGGGCAGCGCGTTCGCCATGCTGCCGTGGGTGAACGAACCGATCAGCCGACGGCGGCCGTTCATCGTCAGATAGCGCGCGGCCCAGATCACCGGGGAGCCGACGTCCGGGATGAACACCGCGTCGTCACTGGCGAGTTCGTCGACGATCCGGGTCAGGTACTGCGGGTGGATCGGGGTGCGGTTGTGGTCGTCGACGGCGAGCCGGTCGAGGCGAGTGCGGGCCTTGCCGTAGTGGTCGCGCATCGCGTCCAGGTGCCTGGAGTCGGTCCGCGGCGCGAGCTTGGGGAGCAGGGCCTCGGCGGTGTCCCGTACGGTGCCGACCAGGGGCAGGTCCACCCGGGTGCGCCGGCCGATCTGCTCGCCGCGGACATCCACCTGTATGACGGTGGCGTGCTCGGGCAGGAACTGCCGGTACGGGAAGTCCGTGCCGAGCATCAGGAGCGTGTCGCACTGCTCCATCGCACGGTAGCCGGAGGTGAAGCCGAGCAGTCCGGTCATGCCGACGTCGTACGGGTTGTCGTATTCGACGTGCTCCTTGCCGCGCAGGGTGTGCACGACCGGGGCCCGCAACGCCCCGGCGAGCCGGACGAGTTGGTCGTGGGCGCCGTCGCAGCCCGCGCCGGCGAGGACGGTGATCCGCTCGGCCTGGTTCAGGAGGGCCGCGGCCCGATCGATCTCCGCGTCGGCGGGGCGCACCACCGGTGTGGTGGGCCGTACGGTGGCCGCCTTGCGCGGATGGTCGAGCCGGTGCTGGAGCACGTCGCCCGGGACCACCAGGACGGACACCCCGCTGCGCTCGACGGCGGTCCGCAGCGCGATGTCGAGGAGATAGGGGAACTGCTCGGGTGTGGAGGCCAGTTCGCAGAAGTCACTGCACTCCCGGAACAGCTCCTGGGGGTGGGTCTCCTGGAAGTAGCCGGTGCCGATCTCCGCGCCGGGGATGTGCGCGGCGATCGCGAGGACGGGGACCCGGCTGCGGTGTGCTTCGAACAGCCCGTTGACCAGGTGGAGGTTGCCGGGTCCGCAGCTGCCGGCACAGACGGCGAGCGAGCCGGTGACCGCCGCCTCGCCGGCGGCGGCGAACGCGGCCGCCTCTTCGTGCCGGTAGTGCTCCCAGGCCACCAACGGATTCCTGCGCAGCGCGTCGGTCAGTCCGTTGAGCGAGTCGCCGGGCAGTCCGTGGATCCGGGATACGCCCGCGTTCCGCAGGCCGTCGACTATGAGGTCGGCGATGGTGTGCATCAGCTTCCTTTCGTTACGGAGGTCGGGGGCGCTCCCGGTCCGGTCCGGCTACTCGCTCAGCCGGTGCACTTCGGTCACGGTGTACGACATCGAGGCGCGGAAGCCGGTGCCGGTGCGCACCGGGGCCAGGTCGGCGAGTTCCTCGCCGCGGGCCTCGAACAGGCTGATGTCGGCGGAGCCGACCCAGACGTCGGCGAGCGCCTGGTCGGCGAACTCGGCCATGACCAGCTCGTGCACGGCGGGCTTGTCGTACTGGCCGGCGGTCAGCGTGGGAAAGTGCCGGAGGTTGACCGTGGGCCGGAACAGGCTCGCGGGGTCGTCCGCCGGGCGCTCCAGGGTCACCTCCGCCTCCGCCAGGGTGTGCCCGGCCGCCGAGAGGGACGCGCCGAACCTGCCGCCGGCCGCGAGGGACGGTGACGCCTTGCCGGGCGACGCGAAGACCCGGGTCTGCGCGACCGAACCCAGCTTCTTCGGGAAGCCCTGCACCCAGCCGCGGGCCAGGGCGAGGTCGTTGTCGACGTAGATGTAGGGGCACCACGACACCGGCTCGTCGCCGAACCGGGCGTCCACCAGCAGCATGAACTCGCGGTACTGGCTGCGTACCGGGTCGAGGTACTCCTCGTGCCCGGCGGAGAACTGCCAGTCGACGAAGAGCGCCACCACGCGCCCGTCGGACTCGGTGTCGGGGGTCAGCCCCTCGGGGAGGGTCGCCGCGGCGGCCGCGGGATCCGTCCAGAACTCGACGCCGACGATGTCACCGGCGTAGTGCCACGGCGGAGCGGGGGCGAGGTTCGCCACTCCGCGGGGGGACAGCGGGTAGGTGTAGCCCTTCAGCAAGGGTGCCTCCAGAGAGCGCAGGTCCAGCCGGAACGGGCCCATGCTCTGCGCAGCTACGCGGTCCCGGCTTGGGTCAAATGACTGCTTCCCGGTAACTGGAGGCTGCTGCCGGGTAGCCGGGGGGTTCCTCGGCCTCGGCCACGGACGGCGCCTGGGCTGCGGTTCCTGCCCGGTCCGCGGGGCTCTCCTTCCGTCCCGCACCCCGTTCGTACGCGGCGAGGAGCGGCTCGGCCACCGACCCCATCTGCTCGGCCAGCCGCCGGAGCAGCGCGGGATCGAGTTGGTCCATGACACGTCTGCGGGCGCTGGTGAGATGCGCCGGATACGCGCCGAGCAGCCGCTGCCGGCCGGCCTCGGTGAGTTCGGCGACGTATCCGCGGGCGTCCGTGCAGTGGCGCCGCTTGGTCACCAGGCCCTGGTCGCGCAGGTTCTCCACGACCCGGGTGATGCGGCTCGCGGACAGGGCGGCGGCCGAGGCCAACTCGGTCATCCGCATGCTCTCGTCCTCGGCCTCGGAGAGATGCGCCAGGACGAGGTAGTGCGTGAGCGACAGGCCCGTGGCGCACAGCAGGTCCTCGTCGAGCGCCCGCGGAAGAGCGACCAGCATCCTCTGCAGGGCTCGCCAGAGTCGGTCCTCGTCGGTGTTCAGCGGGCAGATGGGCTCGGGTGACTGTGCGGACATGTACCGGCCTCCCTTCCGTAGTGTCCCGGTGCTCACACTGAAGCACATCATTACTTGCTTGACAAAGCATTTCGAGTGACGCCAAGATACTTGCCAAGGCAAGCAACAGCGCCGCAGCGGACCAGCCGCGCGACGCCAACCGAGAGGCCAGAAGGGCATGAGCGTCGAATTGCCCCCCGCGGGGACCTACACGGTCGATCCGGAGCGGTCGTCCATCGGCTTCACCACGCGGCACATGTTCGGCCTGGGCAAGGTGAACGGCACCTTCCGGGTGGAGTCGGCGAGCATCACGATCGCCGAGCCGGTCACCGCGTCGGCCGTGACCGCCGTCGTCGACGCGGGCAGTTTCCACACGGGGACCCCGCGCCGGGACGATCACGTGCGCTCCCCCGCCTTTCTGCACGCGGAGCGCCACCCCGGGATCCGGTTCGAGTCGACCGGGGTGAGCCGGGGCACGGCCGGCGTCTGGGTCGTCCAGGGCCACCTCACCGTCCGCGGTCACCGCGCGCCGGTCGAGCTGACGGTGGACGCACTGTCCGTCGAGAACGGCTCACTGAAGATCTCGGCCTCCGCGACCGTCGACCGGTACCGCCACGGGCTGACCGCGGCGAAGGGGGTCGCGGCACGTCATCTGCGGCTCTCCCTGTCCGCCACCGCCGATCCCGACCCCGGCCCGACGGCTCCGGCCGCCGGCGCCACGACGGTTTCCGCCGTCGAGACCGAGGCGGCTCCGGCCGCCGGAAGCAAGGCGGCGTCCGCCGCCGAGACCACAGCACAGCGAGAGGAATTCCCCATGGCTCCCAAGGTCGCCGTCATCTACTACTCGTCCACCGGTACCGTCCACGAGCTGGCGGAGGCGGTCGCCGACGGCGCCCGCAAGGAGGGCGCGGAGGTACGGCTGCTGCGCGTGTCCGAGCTGGCGCCCGAGGAGGCCATCGCGAGCAACGACGCCTGGTCGGCGCATGCCGCGGCCACCAAGGACGTCCCGGTCGCCACCGCGGCCGACATCGAGTGGGCGGACGCCGTGGTCTTCGGCACCCCCACCCGGTTCGGCAACATCGCCAGCCAGCTGAAGCAGTTCATCGACACGCTCGGCGGCCTGTGGGCGCAGGGCAAGCTGGCCGACAAGGTCTACAGCGGCTTCACCGCCACGGCCACCGCGCACGGCGGCCAGGAGTCCACGCTGCTCGCGCTCTACAACTCCGTCCACCACTTCGGCGGCATCCTGGTGACCCCCGGCTACACCGACCCGGTGAAGTTCGTCGACGGCAACCCCTACGGCACCAGCCACGTCAACGGCCAGGGCGCCATCCCGGTCGACGACACCGCCCGCAACGCCGCCGAGTACCAGGGCAAGCGGGTCGCCTCCATCGCCGCGCGCTTCGCGGCCGCGTAACCGGCGGCGACACGGACGGCCGTGTGCCGGGGGCGGGGGTGTCGCCGGCACACGGTCTGGTCATCGAGCAGGGCTGTCCGCTGTCACGCCTCGCCGCGGCCGGCCAGCCACTCCTGCTCCGTGCCCGGTTCGGGCAGCACCTGGCCGCCTTCGACGGCGGACCTGGCGGGGCTGTCCTCCAGCACCACCATGACGTGGCTCTCCGCCACCCCGGTGACGCGGGCGGCCGCCGAGGACAGTTCCAGCGCCAGCCGGGTCGCCTCCTCCTGCGGATGTCCGCGCCGGACCCAGCCGCTGAGGATCAGCGGGGCCCCCGGTACCCCGCCGGCGAAGACGCTGTCCGACGGCGGCTCGGAGAAGATCACGTTGACGTAGGCCGGCGGCACATGGTTGATCGCCGCGTGGATACGGGTGATCTCGGCCGCCAGCGCGGCCTTCGACTCACTTGTCAGGGTTCCCTGTGCTGCGGTGCAGGTGTAGACGGGCATTTCGGCTCCTCGTCGAACGGGGCGGAATCGCTCACGGCAACGGCGGAAGGGCTGTGACTACCGTGATGGAAGCAGTGGTCCTGGGTGTGGACCGGAAGATCGTGCTGGAGTCGAGGCCCGAGCCCGGGCTCCGCCCCGATCAGGTGATCGTGGAGGTCGACCTGTGCGGCATCTGCGGCACCGACCTGCACGCGCCGCAGATGCCGCAGGTCTACCGCGGCGGTTTCGTCATGGGCCACGAGCCGTCCGGCCGGATCAGCCGCGTGGGGGACGCGGTCGAGGGCTGGGAGGTGGGCCAGCGAGTCGCTGTCAACCCGAACGGCAATGTATGCGGCCGGTGCCGGTACTGCCTCTCGGGACGCCCCAACTTCTGCCGGCAGGCCACGATGGAGACCGCCCTCGGACTCCAGACGGACGGCGCCCTCGCCCGGCAGATGGCCGTCTTCCCGGGCACCTTGCGGGCGCTGCCCGCGTCGATGGGCCGCCTGGAGGCGGCCTGGGTCGAGCCGACGGCCACGGCCCTGCGCGCGGCGGTGCTGGCCGGCGATCTGAAGGGGGCCACGGTCGCGGTGTTCGGCGGCGGCCCGATCGGGCAGCTGGCCTGCCGTATCGCCGCCCACCGGGGCGCGGACCGGATCGTCCTGGTGGAACCGGCCCCGGAGCGCCGCCGCTTCGGCCCGGCCTCGGGCGCCGGTCTGACGCTGAGTCCGGCCGCATCCGGTGCCGAGCTCCCAGAGTCCTCGGTGGACGTGGTGTTCGAGTGCTCGGGCAACGCGGCGGCGCGGGCGGAGGCCCTGCGGCTGCTGGCCCCCGGTGGGGTGCTGGTCAACGTGGGCGGAGGGCCCGGCGGCGGCTTCGACCCCGATGTCGTGCTGCTCAAGGAGATCACCATCCGCGGGTCCTTCGTGTACGGATCCGAGTTCGACGACGCCATCGACCTGCTCGCCCGCGGCGCCGTCCGGGTCGACGACCTCACCACGGAGATCGCCCCGGTCGGGGAAGCACTGCGCGCCATCGACGCCCTCCGCTCCGCCGAGGTCATGAAGGTGTTCATCGCACCCAACGGCTGATCCCAGGGTCCGCCCGGCCGCCCGGTTCCGGCTTCGGTCATCCGACTGAGGCCGGAACTGCGGGAGTCGGCCGGCGGGCCGCGGGCGGCACGGAGCCGTCGTATCAGCAGGCTCTTCAGTCATCGGACGGAATGCGTGGCGGCCATGCGTGGGTCAGGATGAGCTGGATCATCCCCCCACCGGAACCGGCACGAAAGCTGGCAGGTTGCCATGACCCAACAAGCCACTGTCCGAACCGTGACCTACGATCTGCTGCGTTCTCTCGAACTGACCACCGTCTTCGGCAATCCGGGGTCGACCGAGCAGACGTTCCTGCAGGAGTTCCCCGAGGACTTCACCTACGTACTGGCCCTCCAGGAGGCCTCCGTCATCGCCATGGCCGACACCTTCGCCCAGGTGACCGGCCGGCCCGCGCTGGTCAACGTGCACTCCTCGGCCGGGCTGGGCAACGCCGTGGGCAACCTGGTGGCCGCCTACCACGGCAACACCCCGCTGATCGTCACCTCGGGGCAGCAGCACCGGGAACTGCTCATCGGCGAGCCCTACCTGGGCAACCGCGAGGCCACCACGCTGCCCAAGCCGTGGGTGAAGTGGGCGTACGAACCCGCCCGCGCCGAGGACGTCCCGGAGGCGTTCCTGCGGGCCTATGCCACGGCGTTGCAGCCGCCCGCCGGGCCGGTCTACCTGTCCATCCCGATGGACGACTGGAAGCAGCCGCTGTCCGGCTTCACCCGTACGCGGACCTTCAGTGACCGGATGCTGCCCGACCCGGACCGGCTCCGTGCCTTCGCCGACCGCATCTCCGCCAGCAGGCGTCCCGCGCTGGTCTTCGGACCGGAGGTGGACCGCGCCGGCGGCTGGGACGCCGCGGTCGCCCTGGCGGAGCGGCTGCGCGCGGCCGTCTACGGCTCCCCGCTGCTCGACCGTGCCTCCTTCCCCGAGGACCACCCCCTCTTCCGCGGGCCGCTCGGCATGTCGGTGAAGACCATCAGCGACCGGCTGGAGGGACACGACCTGGTCGTCGTGATCGGCGCCGAGGTGTTCCGGTACTACCCCTACGTCCCGGGCTCCTACCTGCCGGACGGCACCGAGCTCCTCCAGATCACCGGCAACCCCGACGTCGCCGCGGCCGCGCGCGTGGGCGACAGCCTGCTGGGCGACCCCCGGGCGGCGATCGAGCAGCTCCTGGCCGCGGTCGAGGAGGGCACCGCCCGGACCGCTCCGCAGCCGATGGAGCGTCCCCGGGTGCTCCCGGAGGCACCGAACAGCCCGCTGACCCCGCCGGAGGTCTATGCCGCGCTGAGCAGCGTCAAGCCCGCGGACGCGGTCATCGTCAACGAGTCGACGTCCACCATGGCCCAGCAGATCGAGTGGCTGCCCACCACCCGGACCGGTTCCTTCTTCGCCACGGCCAGCGGCGGCATCGGCTGGGGTGCACCGGCGGCCGTCGGCGTCGCCCTGGCCGACCGGCAGCGGGGCGTGTCCCGGCCGGTCGTCGGACTGATCGGCGACGGTTCCTTCCAGTACTCGGTGCAGTCCGTCTGGACGGCGGCGCAGCAGCGGCTGCCCATCGTCTACGTCGTGATGCGCAACCAGGAGTACTCCATCCTCAAGTCGTTCGCCGTGCTGGAGGAGACCCCGGGCGTCCCCGGGCTCGACCTGCCCGGGCTCGACATCGCCGCGGTGGCCGCCGGCTTCGGCTGCCGCTCGGTCGACGTCGACACGACCGAGGACCTGCAACGCGAGTTCAAGGCGGCGCTCGCCGCGGACACCACCACCGTCATCGTGGTGGCCACCCAGCCCCAGAAGGCAATGCTGTAACGGGAGCAGTGATGGATCTCGGACTCAAGGACCGCGTCTACATCGTCACGGGCGGCACCCGCGGACTCGGTCTGGCCGCCGCCCGCGAACTGACCGCCGGCGGCGCGAAGGTGGTGGTCAGCGGGCGCAGCACGCACTCGCTGGCCGCGGCGGAGGCGGAGCTCGGCGGCCCCGGGCAGGCCGTCGGTGTCGTCGCCGACAACGCCGACCCCGGGACCCCGGACCGGCTGATCGCCTCGGCGCGCGGGGCGTTCAAGGGGCTGGACGGCGTGCTCATCAGCGTCGGCGGCCCGCCGACGGGCACCACGGACGCCATCGACGACGATCAGTGGCGTACGGCCTTCGAGTCGGGCTTCCTGGGCGCGGTACGGCTGTCGCGGGCCGTCGCCGCGCAGCTCGGCGAGGGCGGGGTGATCGGTTTCGTGCTGTCCACCTCGGTGTACGAACCGATCCCCGGCCTCGCCACCTCCAACGCCCTGCGCCCCGCGCTGGCCGGTTACGCGAAGACCCTCGCGGGGGAACTCGGTCCCCGGGGCGTCCGTGTGCTCGGCCTGGTCCCGGCCCATATCGGGACCGACCGTGCCCTCGAACTCCAGTCGATCACCGGCGACGCCGACAGCACCGCCGCGGGGATCCCGCTGCGCCGTCTCGGCACTCCGGAGGAGTTCGGCCGCACCGCCGCCTTCCTGCTGTCGCCCGCCGCTTCCTATGTCACCGGGGCCATGGTGACGGTCGACGGCGGGACGAGGGCCAGTTTCTGACCGTCAGTCATGCCCAACTGTCCTTGACACGCTCCCGCTTGAACATAATGCTTGCCGACGAAAGCAATTTGTTTGGGCGGGAGAAGTCCATGACCACACACACCCCCGGCGGCCCGGTGCGAGCCGCCCTGGAGGGGCCCGCGTTCCAGGCGGACCCGCATGCGGTACTGCGGACGCTGACGGACTCGGCGTCCGCTCACCGCTGCGAACCGGACGGCGCTCCACCGCAGTTGCTCGTCACCGGGTACGACGCGGCGCGCAAGGTGCTCACCGATCCGCGGGTGTCCAAGCGGAGCGAGCGCGCGGGCCTGGAGCCCGGCTGGCTGATGAGCGGGGTGCGGGACGAGGTCGGGGTCGACTACATGCTGACCGTGGACCCGCCCGACCACACCCGGCTGCGCAAGGTGGTGGCGCGCGCCTTCACACCGCAGCGCGTCGAGGCCCTGCGGCCGCGCACCCGGGAGATAGCGTCCCGCGCGGCGGAGGCCGTACTGGCGCAGGAGACACCGGAGTTGGTCGACGGCTTCGCCGCCCGCGTCCCCATCTCCGTGATCTGCGAACTGCTCGGCGTGCCGCTGACGGACCGCGACCGGTTCGGCTGGGCCTCCGAGCAGGTCGTGGCCCCGGTCGCCGGTTCGGACCGGGAGGAGGCCTACGTATGGCTGAGCGGGTACCTGACGGAGCTGATCGCGGGCAAGCGGGCCGAGCCCGGACCTGATCTGCTGAGCGCGCTGGCCGTCGACACCGACGAGGACCGGCTCACCGACCCGGAGCTGATCGGCATGGCCTTCCTGCTCCTGATCGCCGGGTACGAGACGACCGCGAACCTGATCAGCACCGTACTGCTCGGCCTGGCCCGGCAGCCGGACCTCCTGCGGACCCTGCGCGCCGATCCCGGTCTGATCCCCGCGGCGACGGAGGAGTTCCTCCGCCTGGACGGGCCGGTGGTGACCGCCACCGAACGGTTCGCCACCGAGGACATGCAGGTCGGAGAGGTGCCGGTACGGCGAGGGGACATGCTGCTGGTCTCGCTGGCGGCGGCGAACCGGGACCCGGCCCGGTTCGAGGAGCCGGACTCCTTCCGCCTCGGACGTCCGGCCGGCGGCCATCTCGCCTTCGGGCACGGCGTCCATCACTGCCTGGGCGCTCCGCTGGCGCGGATGGAGGCCGAGGTCGCGATCACCGTGTTCGTGCAGCGCGTGGAGAGTCTCGCCCTGGCCGTGCCCGAGGCCGACCTGGAGTGGGCGCCGGGCCTGCTGATGCACGGGGTCCGGCGGCTTCCCGTGTCCGCCGTGGTCTCCTGGGACTCCGTCTAGACGGAGGAGGCGGGCACCAGCCGGCCCCGGGAGATGAGGGAGGCCGCCTTCTTCAGGTGGTGGACGCTGATGCTGACGCCATAGCCGTCGATGCCCGGGGTCGCGGCGATCCGGGTGGTCAGAAAACGGTAGAAGTCCTCGGGATCGCGGGCGATGACGGTGACCATCAGGTTGTGCTCCCCGCTGATGGCCCCGACGAAGGGGACCTCGTCGTGCCGGGCGGCCTCCGCACCGACCCGCTCCAGGTGGGCGGGGGCCACCCGTAGCCACAGGACGGCGTGCAGCCAGTGACCCAGCCGCTCCGGGAGCAGTTCGACCTCGTACTCAAGGGTGCCGGAGCTCTCCAGCGACTCCAGCCGCCGGGCCACCCGGGACAGGGACCAGCCGGTGAGTTCGGCGAGCCGGGTGTGGGTGGTGCGGCCGTCCTGGGCCAGGGCGTCCAGCAGCGGGGCGTCCTCGTCGGCGGGCGGGAGCGGGGGCCCGGGGGTGAGCGGCGGCCGCTCCGAGGTCAGCCGCCGGACCTGCTCGGGGTCGAGGTTGTCGCCGTAGCCGGTCCAGCCGGCGGTGCCGGGAGCGTCGTAGTTGTGGATGATCAGGTCGATGCTGACGTCCAGGACCGAGGCGGACCTCGGCAGTTGCCGGAGCAGCACGTCCTGGCGGGGCATGTCGAGCGGTGCGCGGATGACGCAGATGATCTCCGAGCCGCCCGAGGCCAGATGGGCCCAGGAGATGTCGGGGCGGCGGGCGAGGGCCTCGGCGAGCGGGGCGACCCGGTCGGGGCGGCAGCGGATGCGGGCGACCCACTCGGCGGCGCCGTACACCCGCCGGTTGACCAGCCCCACCACCCGGAGTGCGCCGCTGCGGCGCAGTGCCTGGTAGCGGCGGGCGGCGGTCTGCTCGGAGACGCCCGCCACCTCGCCGATCCGGCGGAAGGGCAGCCGGGGCGCGCACTGCAGAGCACGGAGGATCTTTCTGTCCACGTCGTCGAGCATGGTGGAAGTGTGCCACGGCGCCGGAGCGATCTGGAGGATTCTGCTGCCGGAGGGGCGGTTGGTTGGTGGTTGCGCGAGCGGGACCGGATGCTGTGGCGGCGGGTTTCCCACCGGAAGTCCGTACGACACAGGCCGCCGGGTCCGCCGGGGCCTCGACCGCGGTGCGGTGCACCGCGAAGGAGTATCTCCGTGAACGTCACGACACCGGCGAGCGCGCCGGTCGAGCGACGGGCGGCCACGATCGTCATGGCCTGCCTGGGCGTCTTCGTCGCCTATCTTCCTGTCACCACCGTCGCCGTGAGCCTGCCGGCCCTGCAGGGGGCGCTCAACGCCTCGACGGCCCAGCTGTCGTGGGTGCAGGACGCGTTCGTGCTGCCGATGGCCGCGTTCATCCTGACCGCCGGCGTCTTCGGGGACGTCCACGGACGCAAGAAGGTGTTCCAGGCCGGCCTGCTCTTCTCGGCGGCGGGCGCGGTCACCGCCCTGTGCGCGCACTCCGTCGAGGTCGTCTGGGCCGGGCAGGCCCTGGCCGGTGTCGGCGCGGCCGCGCTGCTGCCGACCACGCTGGCGCTGATCAGCCATGCGGTGCCGGACCATCGCGAGCGCGGGAAGTACATCGGCATATGGGCGACGTGCCTGATGGCGGCCCTGGCGATCGGTCCGGTGATCGCCGGTGTGGTGGTCGCGCACTTCTCCTGGCGCTGGATCTATCTGCCGGCCGTCCCGGTCGCGCTGCTCTCCGTCGCTGTCGCGGCCCGGCAGCTGACCGACTCCCGTGCTCCGCACGGCCGCCGGCTGGACTGGCCCGGCCAGCTCACCGCCACGCTCGCGATCACCGCGCTGGTCTACGGCGTGATCGAGGGCGGCGCCGGCTCGTTCACCGACGCCAAGGTGATGGTGGCGCTGTTCGCGGCCGTGGCCGCCGGTGTGGCCTTCGTCCTGGCGGAACGGCGCAGCGACAGCCCGATGCTGGACCTGAGCCTGTTCCGCAGCCCCGCCTTCACCGCCACCACGCTGGTCGCGATGATCAGCTTCCTGGCGCTGATCGGGTTCTTCTTCGTCCTCAGCCTCTACTTCGGCATGGTGCAGCGGCTGGACACCCTGGAGGCCTGCTGGCGGCTGCTGATGGTCACCGGGGCGGCCCTGCTGGTCGGCGGTCCGGCCGGGCGGCTGATGCACCGGGTCTCCGCCCGCTGGATGATCACCGGCGGTCTGCTGCTCGTCGCCGCCGCCCAGTTCGCGCTGACCGGGCTGGCCGCCGACACCTCCTTCGCCTCGGCCGCCTGGCGGCTCGCGCTGCTGGGCCTGGGCATGGGGTTCGTCATGACCCCCATGACGGCGACCGCGGTGGCCTCCGTGCCGCACCACCTGGCCGGCATGGCCGCCGCGGGCAACAACGCGTTCCGGCAGGTAGGCGGTGCCCTCGGCCCGGCCGTCCTGGGTGCGCTGCTCACCACCCGGGCGGTCGACGCGCTGCCCGGTCACCTCACCGACGCGGGGGTCACCGGCGCGGCGCAGGACCGTGTCGTCTCGGCCGCGCAGGCGGACGGTCTCGGCGCGGTCGCCAAGCTGGACCTGGGAGCACAGACCGGGCAGGCGATGGGGGCGCTCGGCGACTCCTTCCTGGACGGGATGCGCCTGTGCCTGATCACGGCGGGGAGCCTCACCCTGCTCGCCGCCCTGGTCGCGGTGGTCCTGCTGCGCACCCCCCGCCGGCAGCCGACGCTCCGGGCGGCGGGAGACACCGCGGGAGAGAAGTCGTCGGCCGTGCAGGGCGCCTGACGGCAGGCCGATCCCGAGGGCACCCGCTGGGAGTGTCCTCGGGGTCAGCCCGGCCGGGCACCGCTGGGGGCCTCGCGCCGGGGGCGGTGCAGGCCGCGGGGCCCGCGACGTCGACTGGAGCCCCGCTCCGGTCCCGCGGCGGGCCGTCGGACACGGCCTACTTCCAGAGGCCGAACTGCTCGACGTAGGCGTCACCCGTGACCGGTCGCCCCTGGTAGGTGCCGCGCACCGATGAGTCGGCCTCGTTGATTCCTGGCGTGAACGGCTGGTTGGCCTGGATCTCCTGGAGCACGGGCCTGGCGGTCACGACGAGCTTGGTGTTCAGGCCGGGGATCGTGACGGTCCACTTGCCGGCGTAGCGCTGGCCGGTCGTGGGGCTGGTCTCGAAGCGGGTGGCCTGCGGGGCGAGCGGATCGACCGAGACGACGCGGTGCGTGCCGTCGGGACTGAGCACGGTGGCCCAGTGCTTCTCCCCGTTGTCGTCGAACATGTCCCACAGGTTCAGGACCTGACCGTTGTCGAGCCGCACGGCCATCCAGGTCCACTTGTGCAGCGTGTCCCAGTTCCAGTTGCCCCACTGGCGGTCGAGCCAGGACGTGCCGGTGACCTGTTTGGTCGAGCCGTCCAGCGTGAGGGTGCCGGAGGTCTGGAGGTTGGGGAGCGAGTAGTAGTAGCTGGTGTCGTCCAGGAAGGGGAACAGGCCGATGCCGTTGTTGTAGAGCGTGGGGCCGACGGCCTTCAGCTTGAGGTCCAACGTCCCCTTGCCCTGGGGCAGTTCCGCCTTCAGGTGCATGGCGTCGAGCGGGCCGGACAGTGACGCGTTCGGCATCCGCACATCGAGCTTGTCGGCGGACGCGGAGCCTGCGGTGGCGACTCCTGCGAGGGCGACCGCCATCGCCCGACGTCCGTGGACCCACTTCATTGTGCGCATCGGTTTCTCCTCTCACCTCTCGACGTGATGGCCGGGTACAACTAGCGCGTGCGTGACAAGGAGCTGCGCGCCCGGCCGCGCACGATCTCGGCCAGACGGGCGGCCTGCTCATCCGCGGCCTGGGGTCCGTTGCCGGTCAGCAGGGAGTGGTCGGCGTCCCAGATCACCTTGACGGCCGAGGGGTTGAGGGCGAGGTTGACGTCGTAACCGGCTTCCTTGAGTGCCACGTCGACGTAATAGGTCAGGCGCGTGCGCTCGCCGGGCACCTTGGGGTACTGGAACCCGAGCATCGCCCTTTCGCCGTACTTGGGCACGGTGGTGATCCGGGCCCCCTTGAAGGCATGGTCGAGGTCGGTCGTGACCTTCCCGTCGCCGTCGACCCGGTAGCGCGCCGAGGTCAGGGCCACCGGGGCATGGCAGATGAGGGATATCGGGACGTCGACCTCGCGCAGCGTGTGGAGCAACTCCCCCATCCACGGGTTGTCGTGGAAGTCGACCATCGGGGCGTGTCCGCCGGGCATGTGCACGAAGGCCAGGTCCGCCAGCGAGAAGCCGGATGCGGGATCGCGGTGCCGTTCGATCAGCTGCTGGACGGACAGGTACTCGCGCTGCGGCAACGCCTCGAAGCCGGCGACGACATCGCCTCGGACGGAGATGGCCTCCGCGTCGGTCTTGGGAAGCGGCTCGGAGACCGGGATGCGGCCGAGAAGCCGGTGGGCGAGGGCGAGTTCGGTCTCACGGCGCTTGAGGAGGTCCGGGTTCTTCTCGCGCAGCTTCTCGGGGCCGAACCGCTCGACTCCGGTCTGCATGGTGGTGCGGGCGGTGGCGAGACCGAGGTTTCCGCCCCCGTGGAAGTTGAGAGCGAGTCCGTTGACGTCGAGCTGCGGCAGTCGGCCGTCCGGTGTGGCCAGGATGAAGTCGTATTCGCTCTCGAACTCCGCCATCACGGCAGCGAGTTCGACGAGGAAGAACCCGGTCGGTATCCCGGGGTGACCGACGGGCTCGCTCAGCGGGAGCGTGCGTGCCGACGACAGGACGATCAGGGCCTTGGGCCGAGGGGCGGTGGATTCGGTCATGGTCTTTCCCTGTCTTCGGAGGTGGTGTCGGATTCTTCGAAGTCGGTTTCAGAGCGGGGGCTTTACGCCGGCACACCGGACGAGCGTTTGACGAGCGCATCGAAGGCGCGGTCCGGCAGCAGCCTGCTGAGGAGAATGAGGGGGCGCGCTCCGAAACCGACGCGGTAGCGCGTGCGCGGACGCCGGGCGGTCGCCGCCTTGGCCACGGCCTTGCCGATGACGGTGGCGGGTGAGGCCATGCGGGTGCCGGGCTGCGAGCTTCGTTCCAGGGACTTGGCCATCGCGTCGGCCTGCTCGGCGTACGGTCCGTGCGAGGAGGTGGTTCGCAGCTTGTCGGCTGCGATCGCACCCCACTCGGTCCGGATGGAGCCGGGTTCGATGAGTACGACGTCGATACCGAACCGCTTGAGTTCCAGGCGCAGCGCGTCACTGAGGCCTTCGACGGCGTACTTGCTGGCGTGGTACCAGGCCCCCATGGGCGTGGCGAACCGGCCGCCCATGGAGCTGATGTTCACGATGGTGCCGCTTCGCTGGGCGCGCATCTGCGGCAGGACCAGCTGGGTCAGGCGCGCCAGGCCGAACACATTCACTTCGATCTGTGCGCGGGCCTCCTCCAGGGGAACGTCCTCCAGCGCACCGTACGAGCCGTAGCCGGCGTTGTTGACGAGGACGTCGATACGGCCTTCAGCCGCGATGATCTCGGTGACCGCGTTGCCGACCGAGGTCTCGCTGGTGACGTCGAGCGCGAGCGTTCGCACGCCCGACGCCGCCAGGCCGCTCATCCGGTCGGTGCGCCGGGCCGCGCCGTAGACGATGAAGCCGGCCTGCTGAAGCTGTCGAGCGGTGGCTTCGCCGATGCCCGAGGAGGCACCGGTGACCAGGGCTACCTTTTTCGTCATTGCGGCTTCTCGCTCTCAGAACTCGGAGGACTGGACGTCGAACCGACCGGACCTAACAGACCGGCGGGCTCTTCGAGCTTAAGAGACCTCCGGTCTCTACGCAAGGGACCGGAGGTCTGTAACATGTGGGCATGAACACGTTCCAGCGCGCCAGAAACGACGAGCAGCGCGAAGTACGCCGCCGGAGCATCCTGGAGACAGCGGCGACCATGCTCAGCGAGATGCCGGTCTCGGCCGTGAGCCTCAATGAGCTCAGCCGCCGCGTGGGGCTGGCGAAGTCCAACGTCATGCGGTACTTCGAGTCGCGAGAGGCGGTCCTGCTGGACCTCCTGGAGAGTCTGACCCGCGATTTCCTGACAGAGGTGGTCGATCAGCTGCCCGCCTGCGTCGACCGGACGGGTTCCGCGATCACGAGAGCCGAGTCGGTGGCATCAGGTCTGGCCGCGTCGTTCGCGTCCCGGCAGATGCTCTGCGAACTGCTCAGTGCCCAGGCCGGCATCCTGGAGCACAACGTCTCCGCCGAGGTGGCCGCGAGGTACAAGCGGGGGGCCCACGACGGTCTGGCCGGTCTGGCGGGCATGCTGCAGGAGATCCTGCCCGAGCTCGGCGACCAGGAGGCCGCCGAAGCGGCCAGCATGACGATCGTCCTCGTCGGAGCGTTGTGGACGCACAGCCATCCGGCGGAGGCCGTGCGTGCCGCCTACGCCAGCGACCCGAGTCTCGTATTCCTCCGTACACCCTTCGCCGCGACGCTCGAACGTTCGATCACGGTCTACCTGATCGGCCTGCTGACCCATTCCGACCGGTGATCCCGGCCGAACCGGCCGGAAAGCGGGATCAGGCGCTGTGCTGGCAGAGGTCTCGCGGCTGTCTCCGCCGACTGCAGGCATCGTCCCGAAACGATCAGTAGGGTCGTCGGTGTGCACGATGTGAGGGTGTTGATCGGCGGGACGCGGACGGTCCGCTGCCGATCTGGCTGACACGGTACTCGCGGTGGTCGACGCGCAGAACGCAGCGGGGCGGTCGTCCGCCGGCCGGTGACCACTCGTGGCAGCTCGCCTACGACAGACGACATGATCGTGTCACGAGCTCTCAAGGCGTGGCGTGCGGCTCGCGTCAGGCAAGGAACTCGGCGAGTGGGAAGGAGCGATGGCGACGTGGTGGAACCAGATAGTTCTGCCGGTGGGTCGTCTGCAGGACCGAGTTGATGCCGGCGTGGGGGCTGCGCGGTTCGACAGGGAGCGTCCTGTCGGCATAGTGGCCGTCCATCGAGAGCCGAACGATGTTGAAGATTTCCGTCGTCGGCTGGAACTGAATGAAGTGCAATCCGGCCGCCGGCGTCTTGCTGTAGTGGTCTCCCGTCGGATCGGATGTGTAGTGGAATGGATTGTCCAGCGTATCGAAATCGCCGCGCACGGGAATGGTAGTCCCCGTGGGATAGGCTTTTCCGTAGTTGCTGGTCTCCGGCGATGTGGTGCTGTCCACCTCCGACATGCTCCCCGTATGGCCGTACCCGTGGTACCGCTCAACCCCCTGCGCCACTTGGGCCTCACTTTGACCTGGCGGTTGGAGGGCGAGCGTACCCGGCGCGGGCGCGGGTGAGAGGCCGGGATGGAGCATTGCCTGGACGCGGTCCGTGTACTGCGGGAAGTTCTTTTCGTACCAGGTCACCAGATCTTGGAACAGATGCGAGAGATGCATCGTGGTCCCCTGTTTGAAGTAACCGTTGGGCCACTGATCGGTGAGGCCGGGCAGGGTTTCCAGATTGGCAATGACCCCAGGTCCCATATTCGAATTCAGGGTGGTGGCGAAGCCGAGGAATCCCTGTGCCGCTCGAGGGATCGACTTCGCACCGGGGATATCGGCTGCCAGCGCCAGCTTGCTCGGCAGGCCCTGTTGCCCGTAGAAACCGCCCCCGGAGAAGCCCTGTCGGATACTCGTCACCGTGAACAGGCTGCCCGCTCGGTTGCTCCCAGGCCCGAAGAGGGCGTTGCTGGCTGCTTTGATATGGGCGAGCGAGTCGCTGCGGAGCAGCACGGCCACGTCATTCTGTTCCAGGCGGACCGGCCCGAAGCCGGGCGGAGGCTGGTCGCTGGGGAACGTCCTGGCCTCCTGGAGCGCATATACCGTATGCCCCTCCTTCTTGGAGGTCTTCAAATCGACCGGCAGATACGCCGGGTAGGACGTTCCCGCCTTGAAGAAATCCGACGCCTTGCCCAGCGTCGGGATGTAGTGATGGAAGTAGGGAAGTCCCCAGGCCACCGTGGCGGCCACTCCTGTGGGAGTGGCCGGGAATTGGCGTTCCAGATCCAGGAGGACGGACTCCAGGTGGTGCTGCGCCTCCTGCAACGCCTTGGCATTCGCTGACACATTCAGCTTTGCGGTGATGACATGATCGTGCAGGGCCGGCACCCGAACCGCAATCTTGCCATCGCCACTCTTCACGCCCGAGCCGTTGACCATGACCACTTGCTCGTTCTGCAGGATATATTGTTCCTGGCTGGGCGGACTGTCGGTGTCGGCGGGCCGGGACGGCGGTTCTGCAATGGTGTCGATCATCTCATAGATGCCGACGGATGCCAGAGCGGCACCGAAAGTGCCGGCTGTCCCCTGCAGAAGGCGTCGCCTACTCAATTTCCCGAGCGGCCGCCCTGCACGCGCATCTTCGTCGCCATCTTTCATGAAACGTATTCCCCTTGCTTGTGGAGTAGATGTCCGCCGTCACCCGGAATCGAGGCCTGACCTGTTCGAACGGCCGGGGTTGAAATAGAAGGTGAGGACCAGGTGATTGCGCCGCCACTGAGGGCCGGCGCCCGACTGCCTGCCATCACTTCTCCCCCATAAGGGTCTGCTCACCATGCGGGGTCCACAGCGCCGATACGACCTTGCGCACGTGCCGCCAAATGGCCGATGACGGCGGGCCAGTTGCCGACGCCATCACCTTCGCTGTCGCGATATAACCACACGCGGTCCGGGTCATTGAAGTCAACACGCGGCCTGGGTTATCGAAGCCGACACCACCCGAGTGCGTCCGCGGCCGCGTCTTCACCACCCGGACCGAGGCGAACCTCGCACTCTTTGAGTACGCCGACAGCGTCGACAATCCCCGCCGCATCCAGAAGCGGCTCGGCCACCTCAGCCCCATCGAATTCAGGGAGAGGCATTACGCCGACCAGGCAACGACCGCTGGAGTAATGCCCCGCCCACAGCGATTGGCCGCCTGAGACCGAAACGAACGGCTGGGACCGAATGGACTGATCTGCAGATCCACCAGTCCCGTGCCCCCTAAGGGCGCAGCCCCCGGAACACGACGTCGAGAAAGGTGTTCGCGGAGCCGTGCTGCTCCGGGCGCCTGGGAAGTGCGGAGATCAGGGCGAGGACCTCATCCGCCGCGACGTCGTCCCGTACCGCGCCCGCCGTCTGCGCGCGGGCCCACAGTCGGGCGAAGCTCGCCTTCATCGGGGCACCCACCGCGGCCATCGGGGACCGGTCGTCGGTCAGACAGGCCCCGACGCGCATGCTCATCCCGCCGTGCTCGGCAGCGCTCCGGTCGTACAGGCGCAGCCACTGCGCCACCGCCTGCCACACGTCGGGCGCGTCGAGCAGCTCACGGGCCTGCGCGTCCAGGAGGTCGACGCGGTCCTTCATGAGCGCGACGAAGAGGTGCTCCCGGCTGGGGAAGTGCCGGTACAGCGTGCCGCGCCCCACCCCGGCCTCCTTGGCGACGTCGTCCATGGGGGCGTCCGCGCCGTTACGGCTGAAGACCTTCTGCCCCGCGGCGACGAGTGCCTCGTAGTTGCGGCGGGCGTCCGCTCGCAGCGGCTTGGCATCGAGGGGCGGAGTACTCATGGGAATCATCCTATTTGACAACCGGACACGGTGTCCATATCGTCGAAAACGTAAGCGGACACCGTGTCCGGTTATGTGTTCCACGCCTGTGGTCACGCGTCCAGCAAGGGGAGAAGCGCCATGGCATCACCGGACAGCAGGCCGATCGTGGCCGTCGTCACCGGAGCGAGCCGGGGCGCCGGCCGGGGTATCGCGGAGGCACTCGGCGGCCGTGGGGCGACCGTCTACGTCACCGGCCGCAGCCGGTCGGCCTCCGATTCGCCGTACGGAGGCACCGTCGCGGAGACCGCGGCCCTGGTCGACAAGGCAGGCGGAACCGGGGTCCCGGTGATCGTCGACCACGGGGACGACCAGGCGGTGGCGGACCTCTTCGACACCGTCCGGCGCGACCACGGACGGCTGGACATCCTCGTCAACAACGCCGCCAAGGTCGTCGGGACGCCGGCGTCGGTCGGGTTCTGGGAAAGGCCCCTGGAGGCAGCGGACCTGCTGACGGTCGGACTGCGCTCGCATTACGTGGCGAGCTACCACGCGGCACCGCTGCTGATCACGAACGGCCGCGGTCTCATCGTCAACACCGGCCACTACGGTGCCGTGTCGTACCACCACAGTCCGGTATACGGGGCGCAGAAGGCGGGCGCCGACAAGCTCGCGGCCGACATGGCCAAGGAGTTGCGGCCGCACCACGTCGCGGCGGTCTCCCTGTGGATGGGGCACGTCGACACCGAGCGCGCCCGCGCCTACCTGGACTCCCTGCCCCAGCAGGACCGGCCGGCCGAGAAGCGGGAGTCACCCCAGTTCACGGGCCGTGTGATCGCGGCCCTGTACTCCTCCGGCGAACTGATGGCCCTCTCCGGCAGGGCACTGATCGGAGCCGAGCTGGGCGCACTGCTCGGGGTCACCGACATCGACGGCTCCCGGCCCCGGTCCGAGCGCTACACACTGGGCGGCCCGCCCGAGCTCCACCCGAGTCTGCTGGGCTGATCCGCAACCCCCTAACGCACCAGGCAGGGCCGCTTGGCGTCGAAGGTCCAGCCGTCCACGAGGTAGCGCATCCCGGTCGCGTCGTCGCGGCCCGCGCCGAGGTTCTGCTCCTCATGGAGGGCGTGGGCAGCGAGCAGCCGGTCCATGTCGAGGCGGATGCCGAGCCCAGGGGCGTCGGTGACGGCGACCTCGCCGTCGACGATCCTCGGCGGTGCGACGGTGAGGCGCTCCCGGCCTTCCTGCCAGATCCAGTGCGTGTCCAGGGCGTTGTAGTCGCCGGGGGCCGCGGCACCGCAGTGGGCCATCATGGCCAGGGAGATGTCGAAGTGGTTGTTGGAGTGGCAGCCCCAGGTCAGCCCCATCTCGTGGCAGAGCTGTGCCACGCGCACGGATCCGCGCAGGGTCCAGAAGTGCGGGTCGGCGAGCGGGATGGAGACCGACTGCAGGGCCAGGGCGTGGGTGAGCTGCCGCCAGTCGGTGGCGATCATGTTGGTCGCGGTGGGCAGACCGGTGGCCCGGCGGAACTCGGCGAGGATCTCGCGCCCGGAGTAGCCGTCCTCGGCCCCGCAGGGGTCCTCGGCGTAGGCGAGGGTGCCGAGCAGCGGCCGGCACAGTTCGACGGCCTCCCGCAGGGACCAGGCGCCGTTGGGGTCGAGGGTGATCCGGGCCTCGGGGAAGCGCTGCTTCAGCGCCCGTACGGCCTTGACCTCCTCGGCGCCCGCCAGGACCCCGCCCTTGAGCTTGAAGTCCCGGAAGCCGTAGTGGTCGTAGGCCGCCTCCGCCTGCCGGACGATCGCCTCCGGGGTCAGGGCCTCCTCGCGGCGGATGCGGTGCCACGCCACGGCGGCGTCGGGTTCGCGGAGGTAGTCCAGGTCGGTGCGGTCGGGGTCGCCGACGTAGAAGAGGTAGCCGAGGACTCGTACCGAGTCGCGCTGCTTGCCGTCGCCGAGCAGGGCGGCGACGGGCACCTCCAGGTGCTGGCCGAGCAGGTCGAGCAGGGCGGACTCGACGGCGGTGACGGCGTGCACGGTGGTGCGCAGGTCGAAGGTCTGCTCGCCGCGGCCGCCGGCGTCCCGGCCGCCGAACGCCTCCCCCACGGCCCGCAGCACCCGCTTGTGGTCGCCCAGCCGCGAGCCGACGACCAGGGGCTCCGCGTCCCGCAGCGTCCGGGTGATCGCCTCCCCGCCGGGCACCTCGCCGAGCCCCGTCCGGCCCTCGGAGTCCTCGACGACCAGGACGTTGCGGGTGAAGTACGGGGCATGGGCGCCGGAGAGGTTGAGCAGCATGGAGTCCCGGCCTGCCACCGGGTACACGGAGAAGCGGGTGACGACGGGCTGGCTCATGGGCGAACGTCCTTACGGGAGAGGGGCTTACACACCACGCGGCCACACCGACGGCCACGCCGACGGCGACGAGCAGAGGCAGGCCGGTTCGCCTTTGAACCGAATGTCACGTCCATGTCCGTGAATGATACCTGCATACAGAGACATCATCTACATACGGAGATGAAGCCTGGAGATGGAGGCTATGGATGCGGACGTGCTCGGGTCAATGGGAGTGCGGGAGGAGTCGCCGGACCGCTCCCGCTCGCCGAGGTCAGATCCGGTGATCGATTCCCGCGCGTGCGGCGTGCAGCTCGGAGCGGACGAGTTCGAGGAGCCGACCGGTCCAGTTGCGGCCCCTGCCCGAGCGGTCGCCCCAGTAGGCGGAGTCCGCGTCGTCGTAGACGAGGGTCGCGTCGCCCGTGGACAGGAGGACCTCGGCCGGTGCCGGGTACTGGGCGAACTTGGCACGCAGCAGAGCGGTCAGCACGGCCGTACGGGCCTGTTCCCAGCCGTCGCGCCGAGGGGCCTCGGCGGCGAGCCCGCGGGCGGTCGCGGCTCTGTCCGCCGCCGCGATCGCGGCCCGGGCCCGGACGTCGGCGGTGGACAGGGCCCAGTAGGCGTGTGCCACGGACGGGTACGTGACGCCGTCGGCCTCGACGGGCGCCGGGTAGTCGTTGCGCAGGGCGTCCGTGCCCGGGTTGTCGGACGGCTTGTGCGGATAGCTCTGGTACAGGTGGATCGCGGGGGCCACCGCCTCCTCGGGGCCGTCGGCCGGGACCCGCGAGGCCCGGCGGGCCGCCCATGTCGCCCGCTCCTCGAAATACGCGACGGCGCTGTCGTACGCCTTCTGCGTGACCGGTTCGTCGGGCCGTCCTTCCAGGCTCCCGCCGGGCCCGGCCACCAGGGCGCGCAACGGCCAGTCCTTGTTGTCCATGTCACCCAGGGCGTAGCGACGCGAGGTCTCCGGGATGGCGAGGTAGGCGTCCCGGGCGGCCGCCCGCTTCGCTTCGGAGCGGTCGGCGAGAAACGCGTCCACCGCCGCCAGGCAGCGTCCCGTCGAGTCCGGGCGGCCGTTGAGCTGGTCGATGGTGTCGCGCACCTCGGCGAGCAGCAGCTCGGGGGTGTACCAGGTGCGCGGCTCGCTGAACCGCCAGCCGGCCAGGTCGTGCGCGGACGCCCGCGCACCGTCCGGGAGTTCGGTGGCCACCCAGCCGCTGCGCAGCTTCTCCTCGAACTCCTCCAGCGTGACCAGGCCCCAGCAGTTGACGAGCCCGTCCGCGTAGATGAACAGGTCGGTCAGGAAGTAGTCGCCGTTGCGGATGAAGGCATGCCGCCAGGTCCCGGGAACGCGTGTGCCGTCCGCCATGCGGTAGGTGATTCTCTCGCCGATCATCAGGCCAGTGTGACGGCCCGGCCGGACGGCCCGCGCGCGGTTTTACGCGGGGTCGTGCCGCGGACCAGCCTCTCTGTCCCAACCGCCGTGCGGGAAAGGGTTCTTACCGGCCGCCCGGGGTGACCAGTCCCGTCTCGTAGGCGACGACCACCGCCTGGGCGCGGTCTCGCAGGGAGAGTTTGCCGAGGAGGCGGGAGACATGGGTCTTGACGGTGGCCTCGGAGAGGTGGAGGCGGGCGGCGAGTTCGGCGTTGGACAGGCCCTGGGCGAGCAGGCGCAGGACGTCGAGTTCGCGTGGGGTGAGATGGCCGAGGTCGCGGTGGTGCGTGCCGCTGTCGCCGCCGGCGCGGGCGAAGCGTTCGACGAGGCGGCGGGTGATGGCGGGAGCCAGCAGTGCGTCGCCGGCCCGGACCGTGCGGACGGCGGCCGTCAGGTGCTCGGGGGTGACGTCCTTGAGCAGAAAGCCGCTGGCTCCGGCGGACAGCGCCGCGTACACGTACCGGTCGAGGTCGAAGGTGGTCAGCATCAGGACGCGGGGCGGGTCGGGGGCGGCGAGGATCCGGCGGGTCGCCTCCAGGCCGTCCAGCCCGGGCATCCGGATGTCCATCAGGACGACGTCCGGCCGGGTGCGCCGGACCGCGTCCACGGCCTCGTGACCGTCGGTGGCCTCGGCGACTACCTCGATGCCGTCGGCGGTGAGGATCAGCCGGAAGCCTGTGCGCACCAGGGCCTGGTCGTCCACGACGACGACCCGTGGCGGACTCACCGGTGAACTCAACTGCACTCCAGGGGAATCAGGGCCCGGACCCGGTAACCGCCCAGCGGGCGCGGTCCGTTGCTCAGGGTGCCGTCGTGCACGGCGAGCCGCTCGCGCAGCCCGACCAGTCCGCGCCCGTTGCCCGACGCGGCGCCCGGTCCGGGGCTGCCGCCGGAGTCGGTGACCTCGACCCGCAGCTCGTCGTCACCGTACTCGACGCACACGCTCGCCTTCGAACCGGCCGCGTGCTTCAGGGTGTTGGTGAGCGCCTCCTGCACCACCCGGTAGGCGGTGAGCTCCACGCCCGCGGGCAGCGGCCGGACCGTCCCGGACACCGTGAGTTCGACGGCCGTACCGGTGCTGCGGGTACGGTCGAGCAACGGGTCGAGCCGGTCAAGGCCGGGCTGCGGAGCGAGGTCCGCCTCCCCGGGATCGTCCATGGTGAGCAGTCCCATCACCTGCCGCAGCTCCCCCATCGCGGTGCGCCCGCCCGCCTCCACCGCGAGCAGCGCCTCGCGCGCCTGCTCCGGCGAACTGTCCATGATCTTGCGGGCGGCGCCGGCCTGGATGACCATCACGCTCACGTTGTGGGTCACGACATCGTGCAACTCCCGGGCGATCCGGGCCCGTTCGTGCGCCACGGCCCCGCGCAGCTCCTCGGCCCGCCGCCGCTCCACGTCCGCAAGCCGCACCCGGCTCTCGGCCGCCCGGACCTTCCAGGTGCGCAGTCCGAGGGTGACCAGGACAAGCGGGGCGGAGATCATCAGGGGCACGTACTGGGTGGGGACGGTGGGTTCGACGCCGAACGGTGTGTGCGGCACCGATCTCCCGATCGTGAAGCTGAGCAGCACGGCCAGCGCGAGCGTGGCCCTCGCCGCCGCCTGGTAGGGGCTGTAGGCGGCCGCGCTGTAGGCGGCGATGACGCAGGCGTAGAAGGTGAGCCGGGTGACGTCACCGGGAGTGAGCGCGTTCGCCGCCAGCACGATCCAGAGCACGGCCAGCGGGTAGCGGCGGCGCCAGACAAGGGGCACGGAAGCGAGGAACACCAGGCAGAGCAGGGCGACCATGCTGTGCCGCCCGGTCGGATCGTCCGGGTCACCCGCGTACTGGATCTCGGAGACGAGGACGAGCAGGGCGAGAGCGGCGTCGAAGAGCCGGCCGCGCCCGGTGGGCTCGGGCGCGGGACCGCTCGGCTCCGCCAGTGCGCGCAGTCGTACCAGCGGGCCGGGCGCCCATGTCGTCGTCATCCTCGTATTCTCGGCGCCCCCCGGGCCCCTGGCATCCCTCCCCGGACTACATCTCGGGGATGACCCCGCCATCCCTACCTCCGACGCGGTACGGCGATTACGTCCCGCGCCCGTCGTGCCCGGCCCGGCCCGTTCCCTAGCGTCGGCGGCCACCGAGGGACGGAGACCCACCGATGACGACACCACTGATCGACCTACGGGACGTGACCCGGCGCTACGACGCCGGACCACCCGCGCTGCTGGACGTGACCCTGACCGTGGCGCCTGGGGAGGCCGTCGCGGTCCTGGGTCCCTCCGGCAGCGGCAAGTCGACGCTGCTGAACCTGATCGCCGGCCTCGACCGGCCGGACGAGGGCACGGTGACCGTGGACGGCGTCGGGGTGGACCGGCTGGGCGAGGCGGGCGCGGCCCGCTACCGGCGGACGAAGGTCGGGATGGTGTTCCAGTTCTTCAACCTGCTGGACGACCTGACCGTCGCCGACAATGTCGTGCTGCCCGCCCAGCTCTCCGGAACCGGACGGCGCGAGGCCCGCCGCCGCGCCGACGACCTGCTGGAGTCGCTTGGTATCGCGGCGCACGCGAGCGCCTACCCGGGCCGGCTCTCCGGCGGTCAGCGGCAACGCGTGGCGGTGGCCCGGGCGTTGATGAACCGGCCCGCGCTGCTGCTGGCCGACGAACCGACCGGTGCGCTGGACTCCGCGTCCGGCGCGGACGTCGGCCGCCTCCTCCAGGAGCTCAACGCCGACGGCCAGACCCTGGTCCTGGTCACCCACGACCATGACCTCGCCAGGGCCTGCACCCGGCGTACGGTCCACCTCGCCGACGGCCGGATCAGCGCCGACGTCCCGGCGGAGGCGGTCCGATGAGCGCCCTCGTCCGGGTGGTCCGGTCGGGCATGGCCCGGCGCCGTACCCAGACGCTGGTCATCGCCCTGGCCGCGCTGCTGGCGGTGACGGCGTCCGTGCTGGCCGGTGCGCTGCTGGTGGCCTCCCGCGCCCCCTTCGACAAGGCGTTCGGGCAGCAGCACGGGGCCCAGCTCACCGCGCAGTTCGACGCGGGCCGGGCCGGCCCGGCGCAACTCGCCGCCTCCGCGCACGCGTCCGGGGTGACGGGGTCGTCCGGCCCGTTCCCGACGGCGACCGCCACACCGGACGGCGCGGGCGCGCTGTCGGTCGTCGGGCGGGCCGGTCCCGGCGGGGCGGTGGACCGGCTCACGGTGACCGAGGGCCGGTGGGCGCGGCGGACCGGCGAGATCGTGCTCGCGGCGGACCAGGACGGGCCGCCCGTACGGCTCGGGCAGCGGCTCGACTTCCCGGACCTGCCCGGGAGTCCGGCGCTCACCGTGGTCGGCACGGCGCGCTCGGTCAGCCGTACCGCCGACGCGTGGGTGGTGCCCGCGCAGATCGCCGGGCTCACCGCGTCCGGCCGTGCCGACGGCTACCAGATGCTGTACCGCTTCGCCCATGCGGCCACCGAGGCACAAGTGGCCCGGGACCGGGCGGCGGTGACGGCGGCCGTACCGGCAGGAGCACTCTCGGGCACTCGGTCCTGGCTCTCCGTACGGCAGTTCGCGACCCGTGAGACCGCCCTGTACGTGCCGTTCCTGGTCGCCTTCGGGGTGCTGGGGCTGGTGATGTCGACGCTGGTCGTCGGGAACGTGGTGGCCGGTGCGGTGGGCACCGGGCTGCGGCGGATCGGCGTCCTCAAGGCGGTCGGCTGCACTCCGGGGCAGGTCGTCCGGGCCTATGTGGCGCAGGCGCTGGTGCCCGCCGCGATCGGCACCGGGCTGGGTCTGGCCGCCGGACACCTGCTCGCCACGCCTCTGCTGGCGGACACCTCGGCCGTGTACGGGTCGGTCGGGCTCGGGGTCTCCGCCGGGGTCGATCTGGCCGTCGTGGGCGGGGTGCTGGGTGTGGTGGCCGGCACGGCGTGGCTGAGCGCCTGGCGGGCGGGGCGGCTGCGCACGGTCGACGCCCTGGCCGTGGGCCGCACCCCGGCGGCGGGCCGGGGCCGTACGACGGCCCGGCTGGCGGCCCGGCTGCCGGTGCCACGGGCGGTGGGCCTCGGGCTGGCCCGGCCCTTCCACCGGCCCGCCCGCGCCGCCTCGATGGTCGCGGCGGTCGTCTTCGGCACGGCGGCGGTCACCTTCGCCGTCGGGATGGCCGCGTCCCTGGGCGAGGTGATCACCGCCAAGAACCACAACGCGGCCGACGTGACCGTGAGCGCCCGGCAGCCGGAAGGTCCGGGGCGCGTGCCGCCGGGCACCACGCGGGTGACGGCGGCCGATGCCGCCGCCGTGCGGGCCGCGATCGCCGCCCAGCCGGGCACCCGCGACCAGTACGGCAGCGTCACGACCGAGGCCAAGGTCGCCGGGGTGACGGGAAGCGTGCCGGTGTTCGCCTACGACGGCGACGCCTCCTGGGGCGGCTTCGCCATGGTGTCGGGGCGCTGGATCCGGGCGGCCGGCGAGGCGGTGGTGGCGACCCCGTTGCTGACCGCGAGCGGGGGCGAGGTGGGCGACACGGTCACCCTCACCGTGCACGGCTCGCCGGTGCGGATACGGATCGTGGGCGAGGTCTTCGACACCGGCCAGCAGGGCATGCGGGTGTTCACGGACCTGGCGACGCTCCGGACCGCCGACCCGGACCTGCACCCCGCCGACCACGCCGTGCGGCTCGCCCCGGGCACCGACGCCGACGCGTACGTGACCCACCTGAACGCGGCGCTGAAGCCGCTCGGCGTCTCGGCCACCGGCACCAGGTCGGTCAACGGCAGCGACGGCGTGGTCGCCCTCGACGCACTGGCGGCGACGCTCACCCTGATCCTGGTGGCGGTGGCCGGACTCGGGGTGCTGGGCGGGGTCGTCCTCGACACCCATGAGCGCATCCGGGACCTGGGTATCCACAAGGCGCTCGGGATGACACCCCGGCAGACAGTGACGCTGGTGATCGCCTCGGTCGTCCTGCCCGGCCTTGCGGGCGGGGTGCTCGGCGTCCCGCTGGGCCTCGCCGTGCACCGCACGGTCATGCCCGCCATGGGGGACAGCGCCGGACTGCGACTGCCCGATGTGGTCCTCGACGTCTACCGGGCGCCCGAACTGCTCCTCCTCGCCCTGGGCGGCACGGCGATCGCGATCCTCGGCGCGCTGCTCCCGGCGGGCCGGGCGGCCCGCGTCCGGACGGCGACGGCATTGCGCACCGAGTAGTCAACGACCGCTTCTGGACCGGCCGGTGACGAGAGGTGAGACTGAGGGGATCCGACACCCCGGCCCCAGGAGGGTGACCATGGACGACCGGACGGCGCCGCCGCGCGTCGAGCTGACCCCGCAGGCAGCCGAGTTGGTGCGCCGGCTGCGCGCCGAGCACGGCCCGCTGATGTTCCACCAGTCCGGCGGCTGCTGCGACGGCAGCGCGCCGATGTGCTACCCCGACGGCGAGTTCCGCACCGGCGGCTCGGACGTGCTGCTGGCCGAGCTGGCGGTGGACGGCGTCGAGGAGCCGGTCACCTTCTGGATGTCCAGGAGCCAGTTCGAGGCGTGGAGCCACACCCGGCTGATCGTGGACGTGGTACCCGGACGAGGGAGCGGTTTCTCCCTGGAGGCACCCGAGGGGGTGCGTTTTCTCACCCGTTCGCGCGTAGTCGACGTCTAGCCGCCCTGCCGGTCACTCTCTTCTGCTGCACTTCCCTGAGTCCTGAGGTACTTGACGAGACATCAGGGGGTGCGGTGACGCATCGTCAGAGACGATTTGCAGCGACGACCCGAACTCTGTTCACGATTCTCACGACGTCCGGCGTGCTGGCCGGTGCGGCCCTCGCGGGGGCGGCACCGGCCGGCGCCGTGTCGGACACCGGACAGATCGCGTCCGGCGTCACCTACCGGCAGTTCGACGTCACGGCGGCCAAGGGCACGGTCCACGCCCATCTGCTGACCGCCGACCTGACCGATCCGCACGTCCATGTGGACCTCCTCCACCCGGGCGCGGTGGCCGCCCGGTCGCCGGTGTCCACGATGGCGGACGCGGCGGGCGCGGTCGCGGGCGTGAACGGCGACTTCTTCAACATCACCGAGACCCAGCACCCGGGCGCCGAGGCGACCGGCGCGAGCGTCGGCCCGGCGATCGCCCACGGCCGGCTGCTCAAGGCGGCGGTGCCGAAGGCCCAGCGGTTCGGCCCGTCGCTGCCGCCCGGCACCGACACCACCGACGTCCTCGGCGTCGGCGTGGACCGCCGGGCCCGGCTGGACCGGCTGACGCTCTTGGGCACCGTCCGCACCCCGGACGGGAACCTCGCGCTGCGGGGGCTCAACCAGTACGCGCTGGCACAGAACTCCGTCGGCGCCTATACCGCCGCCTGGGGCTCGGTCTCCCGCAAGCGCGCCACCTGCGGCTCGGACACCAGCCGGGCGGCCGGCTGCAGCACGGACACCTACGAGGTACGGATCCGCGGCGGCAAGGTCGTCGACACCGCCACCAGCCCAGGCAGCGGCGCCATCGCGGAGGGTACGACGGTCCTGCTGGGCCGGGAGGCCGGCGCGGACAAGCTGCGCCGGCTCACCAAGGGCGAACGGGTCACCGTACGCAGGCAGATGGTCGCGTCCGCCTCCAAGGTCCCGTACCGCTTCGCGGTCGGCGGCTACCCGGTGCTGCGCGGCGGCGAGCCGCTGGCCGGCCTCAACGACACCACCGCGGCGGTACGCACCGCCGCGGGCTACACGAGCGGCGGGCGCAAGCTCCTGCTGCTCGCGCTGGACGGCGCGGTGGCCTACCGCAGCGGCCTGACCATCGCCGAAGTCGCCGACGAGATGCGGGAGTTGGGAGCCGTGGACGCGTTCAGCCTGGACGGCGGCGGCTCCACGACACTGGTGGCCCGCACCCCGGGGGACAGGACGGTGAGCGTGCTCAATCACCCGACCGACAGCCCGGAACGCGCCGTGGCGAACGGGATCGGGGTCTTCTCGACACCCTGACCGGAAGCACGGACCGAAAGCCCTGGGCCGGCGGCCTCCGACCGCCGGCTCAGGGCTTCAGACTGCTCACCAGGTCGGCGGTCGCGGTGAGCCCGCTGCTGATGGTGGGCGCCATGCTGGTGCTGGCCAGATAGAAGCCGAGCAGCATGCAGACCAGGGCGTGCGAGATCTTCAGCGCACCCTGGCGCATGAAGAGCACGGCCAGGAACAGAAGCAGCAGCACCACAGAGATGGAAACGGCCATCGCGAACCTCCTCCGCCACGCCCGTTTCAGGGCGTTCGGCCGCAAGTGTGGCGTAGCGGAGGGTGGGCCCGTGCGGTCGACACGTGCCCCGTTCGGGTGGTGTTACGACGCCCGGTGGGTGTCCAGGAAGGCTTCCAGGCCGGCCAGGTCGTCGGTGTTGAAGAAGTCGACGTCGGCGGCGAGCAGTTCGCTCCACAGCGCGTCGCGGGCGGACCCGGCCACGTCGGGGGTGTTCCAGAAGCGCACCGTCTGGCCGCGGTCGTGCGCCTGGCCGATGATGGCGCGCAGCTTCTGCCGCTCGGCCTCGGGGAACGCGCCCTCCCCGAGCCAGGTGAAGTTGAGCTGCCAGTTGTCGCTGATCAGGGGGACGAAGGAGGCGGGCGCCGAGGTGCCGAGGTCGGTGAGCCGGCCGTCGTAGAAGGCCCGGCGCACGGTCTGCGCCTCCATCGGCGTACGCGCGGCACGGTCACCGGAGATGACGTTGGTGACGGCCCCGGGGATGACGCGGCCGTGGGCGTACGTCGTGAACAGGTGCCGGTAGCGCCGGAGATGCCGGTCGAGTTCGAGGTACGTCGACGATCCCTCGGTCTTGATGTCGATGAGCAGTTGGAGCGGCTCGCGCCGGCCCCGGTAGACGGAACCGTGGTTGGCCTTCACGATCCGGGCCAGCGGGTCCAGGTAGAGGGACTCCAGGGTACGGCTCGGGTCGAGGTCGTCCGCGGTGTGGCCGATGAGCAGCTGGTCGCCGACAAGGAAGATGTCCGCCTCGACACTGCCGAAGCGGTGGCCGAGGGCGTCGAAGAGGGGGTGGGTGTGCTCGTAGTCGTTGTGGGCGTGGGCACGCCACAGCGGACGCGGTCCGCGGTGACCGCCGCCCGCCCAGGCTTGTGCGCCGGGCAGCACGACAGCGCCCGCGAGGGCGGCGCCGAGGGTGCTGAGGGCTCTGCGACGGGTGGTGAGGGCCATGTGCTCTGCCTCCCTTGTAGGGCCTTGAGGGACCCAAGGGAGTATGCGTTCGAGCAAGGGCCAATTGGTGTATCTGCGCAGGGAATTGGCTGGACTGCCGCCCCCGGTTCACTTCATACGGACCTCACTGCAGGCGCCCCGAAAGGGGCGCGGGGCTGTATCGAATATGCGGCTCCGCCGCGTGTGCGCGACCAGCCCCCACACACCCGCACCAGACAGCCGCTAGATCACGGCCCCTGGAGATCGACCAGTTCGGCCAAGGCTCCCCGATGCACCCCCGCCGTACCGAAGGCAATCGAATCCGCCTTGGCCCGCTTGAGGTACAGATGGATCGGATGTTCCCAGGTCATCCCGATCCCCGCGTGCAACTGCAGCGCTTCCTCCGCCGCCCGCACCGCAACCGGCCCCGCGTAGGCCTGCGCAACGGCCACCAGCACATCGGCATCCCCGCCGGAGGCCAGCGCATCGGCCGCGCCCCGCGCAGCGGCCCGCAGGTTCACGACCTCCAGCCACAGCTGCGCCAGCCGGTGCTTGATCGCCTGGAACCCGCCCACCGGCCGGTTGAACTGCTTGCGCTCCTTGAGGTACCGCACGGTCTCGGTCAGCGCCCACTCGGCGAGACCGAACTGCTCGGAGGCCAGCAGCCCGGCCCCGGCCCGCAGGGCCCGCCGTACGGCGGGTTCGGCGTCGCCCACCCGGCGTCCGGCGGCTCCGTCGAGGGTGACCGTGGCGAGCGGCCGGGTCAGGTCGAAGGACACCTGCGGGGTGACGGTGACGGCCGCCGCCTCGACGGCGTACAGCCCCCCGTCGTCCCCCGGCACCAGCAGCACATCCGCGACGACCGCGTCCGCGATGCCGGTCAGCTCACCGTGCAGGCGGCCCTCTTCGACGCGTACGCCCTTGAAGTCGGTCCCCGGAGCAACATGCAGCCCCACGGCCAGCGCACCGATCGTCCGCCCCGACGCCAGCTTCCCGAGCAGCTCCTCGTCACCGCAGGCCAGCAGCGCCTCGGTCGCCACCACGGCACTGGTCAGATACGGTACGGGCGCCACGGCCCGCCCCAACTCCTCCAGAACGACGGCGACTTCGCGGTGCGAAGCACCCTGGCCGCCCTGCTTCTCCGGCACCAGCAGCCCGGCGAGGCCCATGCCCTCGGTGAGGGCCTTCCAGGCCGCCAGGTCGTGCGGGGCGTCCGACTCGGTGCGGGCGATGACGCCCGGCGCGTCGCAGTGGTCGGCCAGCAGATCCCGCACCGCGGCCCGCAGCGCCTCTTCCTCCTCCGAGTACAGCAGGTCGGGCTGTGTTGTCATCGGGCGAGGTCCTTCCAGGCGACGTCCTTGTCGGTGCGGGGCTCGGCCGGCAGGCCCAGCACGCGCTCGGCGACGATGTTCAGCAGGACCTCGCTGGTCCCGCCCTCGATGCTGTTGCCCTTGGCGCGGAGGTAGCGGTAGCCGGCGTCGCGGCCGACGAAGTCCACCAGTTCGGGCCGGCGCAGGGTCCAGTCGTCGTACAGCAGGCCTTCCTCGCCGCGCAGTTCCACCTCCAGGCCGCTGATCTCCTGGTTGAGGCGGGCGAAGGCGAGCTTCATGCCGGCGCCCTCGGGGCCGGGCTGTCCGGCGACGAGCTGCTGGCGCAGCCGCTCCGCGGTGAGCCGGGCGACCTCGGTCTCGACCCACAGTTTCAGCAGCCGCTGGTGCAGGTCGTGGGTGCGCAGCTCGGGGCGTTCGCGCCAGGTCTTCACGACCGGGCCGATCATGCCGCCCTCGCGGGGCAGCCGCATCCCGCCGATGGCGACGCGCTCGTTGTTCAGCGTGGTCTGCGCGACCCGCCAGCCGTCGCCGGTCTCGCCGAGGCGGCGGGAGTCGGGGATGCGGACGTCGGTGAGGAAGACCTCGTTGAACTCGGCCTCACCGGTGATCTGCCGCAGCGGCCGGACGTCCACGCCCGGGTCGGTCATGTCGCAGATGAAGTAGGTGATGCCGGCGTGCTTGGGCACGTTCGGGTCGGTGCGGGCGATCAGGATGGCCCAGCGGGCGTTGTGCGCGCCGGAGGTCCACACCTTCTGGCCGTTGACGATCCAGTCGTCGCCCTCACGGACGGCCCGGGTGCCCAGTGCGGCCAGGTCGGAGCCGGCCCCCGGCTCACTGAACAGCTGGCACCAGACCTCCTCGCCGATCCACAGCGGCCGCAGATAGCGCTGCTTCTGTTCGTCCGTGCCGTACTTGAGGATGGTCGGTGCGGCCATGCCGAGTCCGATGCCGTTGCGGCGCGAGTCGTTGTCAGGCGCGCCCGCGGCCTCCAGCTCGGCGTCCACGACGACCTGGAGGGAGCGCGGGGCGCCGAGGCCGCCGAGGCCCTCCGGGTAGTGCACCCAGGCGAGTCCCGCGTCGAAGCGGGCCTTGAGGAAGTCGAGCCGGTCCGTCGTGGCGGGCGGGTGCGCGGCCAGCAACTCGGCTGTGCGGCGCTGGAGTTCCGAGGCGTCGGTCATGCCGCGGCTCCCGTCGGTACGACGGTGACGCGGCCGGTGGTCACGCCGTCGCCGAGCCGCTGCACGGCCGCCGCGGCCCCGGACAGCGAGACCCGCTCGCTGACCAGTGGCTTGATGGCACCCTTGGCGGCCAACTCGGTGAGTTGCTGATGGCAGTCCAGGATCAGCTTGGGGTTCTTGGTGGCGTACAGGCCCCAGTGCAGGCCCAGGATCGAGTAGTTCTTCACCAGGGCGTGGTTGAGCGCCGGGCTCGGGATGGTGCCGCTGGCGAAGCCGACGACCACGATCCGTCCCTCGAAGGCGACGACCTTGGTCGACTGGGTGTACGCCTCGCCGCCGACCGGGTCGTAGACCACGTCGGCGCCCCGGCCGCCGGTGGCCGCCTTCACGGCGCCGACCACGTCCTCGGCGCGCCGGTCGACGACGACGTCACAACCCAGCTCGCGGGCCACGGCCGCCTTGTCGGCGCCGCCCACCACACCGATGACGGTGGCCCCGGCCGCCTTGCCGAGCTGTACGGCTGCGCTGCCGACCCCGCCCGCGGCGGCGTGCACGAGCAGCGTCTCGCCGGCCTGGAGTCCGGCCCTGCGGTGCAGGCCGAACCAGCCGGTCTGGTACCCGATGTGCAGGGCGGCGGTCTCGGCATCGTCCAGCGCGTCCGGCGCGGGCAGCAGGGCGGCGGCGTCCGCGACCGCGTACTCGGCGAAGCCGCCGTGCGGCAGCACGGGGTTGGCGATCACCCGGCGCCCGTCCTCGGTCTCACCGCAGATCTCCACGCCGGGCGTGAACGGCAGCGGCGGGCGCACCTGGTAGTGACCCCGGCACATCAGCACGTCGGGGAAGTTGATGTTGGCGGCACGCACCTTGAGCAGAACCTGGCCGTCGCCGGGCGTGGGCCGCTCCACCTCCTCGAGCCGCATCACCTCGCTCGGCTCGCCGTTCTCGTGCACTTGCCATGCCTGCATGCGGTGCCTCCACAGACTGCTTCGTCGGGGTCCATCGCATACTAAGCGGTCGCTTGCCAATGAGGGAACAGCCGGCGGTACGCCGGACGCGTCACGCCGTGCTTCTCGGCCGTGCCCGCACATGCATCCGCTCCCCCTGCGGCCCGAACAGGCTGAGGAACTCCACCGGCCCCTCCCCCGTCGACCCGAACCAGTGCGGCACCCGGGTGTCGAACTCGGCCGCCTCCCCCGCCGCCAGGACGACGTCATGCTCACCGAGCACCAGCCGCAGCTTCCCGGACAGCACGTACAGCCACTCGTAGCCCTCATGGGTACGCGGCTCGGGATCGAGCTTCCGCTTCGGTTCGACCACCTTGAAGGCCTGGAGGCCGCCGGGCTGCCGGGTCAGCGGCCAGAAGGTGCGGCCGTACCGCTCCATCGGCTTGGCCCGCACCCGGGGATCCCCGACCGGCGGGGCGCCGACCAGTTCGTCCAGGGGCACCTGGTGGGCCTGCGCGATCGGCAGCAGCAGCTCCAGGCTGGGCTTGCGCAGCCCCGCTTCCAGCCGGGAGAGGGTGCTGACCGAGATGCCGGTGGTCTCGGAGAGGGCGGCGAGGGTCACCTCCCGCTCCTTGCGGAGCTTGCGCAGCCGGGGGCCCACCCCCGCGAGAACGTCGTCCGTGGTCATGGAGGTATTGCAGTTTCGGCAAAGACGTTTGTCAATCCGGCCCCGGATGCACGACCGTCGCCGACGGAGGTGGTCACCATGACCGATACGTACGAAGTGGTCGTCGTCGGAGGCGGTGCGGCCGGGCTGTCCGCCGCGCTGGTCCTGGGCCGGGCCCGGCGCCGCACCCTGGTCGTCGACGCGGGCGAGCCGCGCAACGCCCCCGCCGCCCACATGCAGGGCTTTCTGTCCCGGGACGGCATGGCGCCCGCGGAGTTCCTGGCCGTCGGCCGCGAGGAGATCGCGCGGTACGGCGTGGAGCTGGTCCGGGACCGGGCGGTGGACGCGTCCCGGGACGGTGACTTCACGGTGTCGCTGGCGAGCGGACGGCAGGTCCGGGCCCGGCAGCTGGTGGTGGCCACCGGCCTCGAGGACGAGCTGCCGCCCGTGCCCGGCGTCGCCGAGCGGTTCGGCCGGGATGTGCTGCACTGCCCGTACTGCCACGGCTGGGAGGTCCGCGACCAGGCCTTCGGCGTCCTGGCCACGACCCCGATGAGCGTGCACCAGGCGCTGATGGTCACCCAGTGGTCCAAGGACGTCACCCTCTTTCTGCACCAGGTCGCCGAGCCGGAGCTGACCGACGACGACCGGCGGCGGCTGGCCGCGGCCGGGGTCCGGGTGGTGCCCGGCGAGGTGGCGGGGCTGCGCGTCGAGGACGACCGGCTCACCGGCGTACGGCTCTCGGACGGCGGCGTGCACGCGCGGGAGGCCCTGTTCGTCGCCCCGCGGCCGGTCCCGCGGAACGACCTGCTGGTCGGGCTGGG
The DNA here is from genome assembly GCF_042716195.1 of Streptomyces sp. NPDC058683. Classification (NCBI taxonomy): domain Bacteria; kingdom Bacillati; phylum Actinomycetota; class Actinomycetes; order Kitasatosporales; family Streptomycetaceae; genus Streptomyces; species Streptomyces sp. NPDC058683. The sequence continues at coordinate 25,319 of NZ_JBHXSK010000035.1, read as the reverse complement.
CGCGGAGATGACGCAGACCCCCTTCGGCGCCTACCCGGTGATCGACGAGCGGGGGCTGACGACCGTGCCCGGGCTGTGGGCGGCCGGCAACGCGAGCGGCTTCGCCGAGCAGGTGGTCAACGCGGCCAGCCGGGGCTACCGCGCCGGTGCGGCGATCAACGGCGAGCTGCTCTTCGCCGACCTGGACGCCGCCGTGCGGGTGTAGGCGGGTGTAGTTCAGGCACACCCGTTGCACCATGGCTGCATGCTGCTGACCCGGCTCGCCGAAGTGTCCCGGGAGGTCGCCGCCACCGCGGCCCGGTCCCGCAAGACCGCACTGCTCGCCGGCCTCTTCCGGGAGACGGCCCCGGACGACGTACCGGTCGTCATCCCCTATCTGGCGGGCCGTCTCCCGCAGGGCCGCCTCGGCGTCGGCTGGAAGGTGCTGAGCCGGCCGGTCCCGCCGGCCGCCGAGCCGTCCCTCACCGTCCGCGAGGTCGACGCCCGGCTCACCGAGCTGGGCAGGGTCGCCGGGCCCGGTTCACAGGCCGAACGCGCCCGGATCGTGGGCGAGTTGATGGGTGCGGCGACCGCCGACGAGCAGCGCTTCCTGCTGGGGCTGATCACCGGTGAGGTACGGCAGGGCGCCCTGGACGCGGTGGCCGTCGAGGGGCTCGCGCAGGCGACCGGCGCGGACGCGGCCGACGTGCGCCGGGCGGTGATGCTCGCCGGGTCCCTCCAGACGGTGGCCGAGGCGCTGCTCGCGGACGGCCCGCCGGCCCTCGCCCGCTTCCGGCTCACCGTCGGCCGCCCGGTGCTGCCCATGCTGGCGCACACCGCCTCCTCGGTCGCCGAGGCGGTCGGGAAACTGGGCGCCTGCGCGGTCGAGGAGAAACTCGACGGCATCCGGGTCCAGGTCCACCGGGACGGCAGCGCGGTGCGGATCCACACCCGCACCCTCGACGACATCACCGACCGGCTCCCCGAAGTGACCGCCGCCGCACTGGAGTTGAGAGGCGACCGGTTCATCCTGGACGGCGAGGTGATCTCCTTCGACGCCGACGGCCGCCCCCGCTCCTTCCAGGAGACGGCGGGCCGGGTCGGCTCCCGGACGGACGTGGCGAAGGCCGCTCGGGAGGTGCCGGTCTCCCCCGTCTTCTTCGACGCGCTCTCGGTCGGCGGCCACGACCTCCTCGACCTTCCCTTCGCCGAACGGCACGCGGAGCTGGCCCGGCTGGTCCCCGAGCCGATGCGGGTCCGCCGGGCGCTGGTGTCCGGGCCCGAGGACACGGCGGCCGCCGAGGAGTTCCTCGCCGCCACCCTGGAGCGCGGCCACGAGGGCGTGGTCGTCAAGGCCCTGGACGCCCCCTACAGCGCGGGCCGGCGCGGCGCCTCCTGGCTGAAGGTCAAGCCGGTGCACACCCTCGACCTGGTCGTCCTGGCCGCCGAGTGGGGGCACGGCCGGCGCACCGGCAGGCTCTCCAACCTCCACCTCGGCGCCCGTACCCCGGACGGCGGCTTCGCCATGCTCGGCAAGACCTTCAAGGGCATGACCGACGCGATGCTGGAGTGGGGGACCACCCGGCTGAAAGAGCTGGAGGTGTCGGACAACGGCCGGGTGGTGACCGTACGCCCCGAACTCGTCGTCGAGATCGCCTACGACGGCCTGCAGAAGTCCTCCCGCTACCCGGCCGGCGTCACCCTCCGCTTCGCCCGGGTCGTCCGCTACCGCGAGGACAAGCGGCCTCAGGAGGCCGATACGGTGGAGACCCTGCTGGCCGCCCACCCGGAGGTACGGCGTTGACGGAGCCGAAGCGAAGTGCCGGACTGCTGTTGTTCCGGCACACCGAGCACGGCGTCGAGGTATTGCTCGGCCATATGGGCGGCCCCTACTTCGCGAAGAAGGACGCGGGTGCGTGGAGCGTCCCCAAGGGCGAGTACGAGCCCGGCGAGACCGCCTGGGAGGCGGCCCGCCGTGAGTTCCGGGAGGAGCTGGGCCTCGCGCCGCCGGACGGCGAGGCGATCGCCCTCGGTGAGGTCCGGCAGAGCAACGGCAAGATCGTGACGGTGTGGGCGGTCGAGGCGGACCTGGACCCCGCCGCAGCGGACCCCGGCACCTTCACGATGGAGTGGCCGCCGCGGTCGGGCCGGATCCAGGAGTTCCCCGAGCTGGACCGGGTGGCCTGGCTCGGCCCCGACCGGGCTCGCGAGGTGATCGTCAAGGCGCAGGCCGCGTTTCTCGACCGGCTGGCCGAGCACACGGACTGAACAGCTGCGCACACGTTGCGGTCCACCGGGCCGCGCGCGAAGGTCGAAGCAAACCCGCTCCCAGGGAGGTCAGCCATGCCCATCGCGACGGTGAACCCGGCGACCGGCGAGACGCTCGAAACGTTCGAGGCCATGGACGAGGACGAACTCGAACGCCGGCTCGAACTGGCTGAGGCGACGTTCCGTACGTACCGCACGAGCGCCTTCGCCGAGCGCGCCCGGCTGCTGCACCGTGCCGCCGACCTGCTGGACGCGGACCGGGACGACATCGCCCGCACGATGACCACCGAGATGGGCAAGCCGCTGGCGCAGTCCCGCGCGGAGGCCGCGAAGTGCGCGAAGGCGATGCGCTGGTACGCCGACCACGCGGAGGCGCTGCTGGCCGACGAGGAGCCGGCGGAGACGGACGTGAAGGACTCGGGCGCGTCCCGGGTGCGGGTGCGCTACCGCCCCATCGGGCCGGTGCTGGCCGTCATGCCGTGGAACTTCCCGCTCTGGCAGGTGGTCCGGTTCGCCGCGCCGGCGTTGATGGCCGGCAACGTGGGCCTGCTCAAGCACGCGTCGAACGTGCCGGCGACCGCCCTGTACCTGGAGGACCTCTTCCACCGGGCGGGCTTCCCGGAGGGCTGTTTCCAGACCCTGCTGATCGGCTCCGGGGCGGTCGACGACATCCTGCGCGACGAGCGGGTGCGGGCCGCAACGCTCACCGGCAGCGAGCCCGCGGGCCGCGCCGTCGCCGCCACCGCCGGCGAGATGATCAAGAAGACGGTGCTGGAGCTGGGCGGCAGCGACCCCTACGTGGTGATGCCTTCGGCGGACATCGACCGCGCCGCGAGGATCGCGGTGACGGCGCGGGTGCAGAACAACGGGCAGTCGTGCATCGCCGCCAAGCGGTTCATCGTGCACACGGACGTGTACGACGCCTTCGCCGAGCGGTTCGTGGCGGGCATGGAGGCCCTGCGGACGGGCGACCCGATGGACGAGAAGACGGACGTCGGGCCGCTGTCGAGCGAGCAGGGGCGGGCCGACCTGGAGGAGCTCGTCGACGACGCGAAGCGGTCGGGTGCGCGGGTGCTGTGCGGCGGGCAGCGGCCGGAGGGGCCCGGCTGGTTCTACCCGCCGACCGTGCTCGCCGGGATCCACCGCGACATGCGCATCCACCGCGAGGAGGCGTTCGGGCCGGTGGCCACGCTCTACCGGGCCGGGGACCTGGACGAGGCGGTCCTCATCGCCAACGACTCGCCCTTCGGGCTCAGTTCGAACGTGTGGACACGGGACGAGGCCGAGGTGGACCGGTTCGTACGGGATCTGGAGGCCGGTGGCGTGTTCGTCAACGGCATGACCGCCTCCCACCCGGCGTTTCCGTTCGGGGGTGTGAAGCGATCCGGATACGGGCGTGAGCTGTCCGGGCACGGAATCCGGGAGTTCTGCAACATCACCACCGTTTGGCAGGGTGCGTGACGGTTGCGCGGCTACGATCCGGGTGTGAACCGGGAAGTGACTCTGCCTCTGATCGTCGACGACCGCGGTACCTTGCAGGTGGCCGCGGCCGACGTGAGTAAGTTGTTGCGGACCGTGGGCGGACGGTGGGTCCGGCTGGTGGAGGCCGGGGAGAGCGGGCTGGACGAGGACACGGTGGCCGCGCTGACCATTGAGCTCGCGAAGCTCGCCGATCGGATCGACGTGGCTTGTATCGCCCATAGCAGTGGGCAGGGTGGGTGAGACGGCGAGTACGGGTCGAGTTCGGCTGGTCGCGCCCACGCGGCGGTAGCCGCAATTCGATGCAGCCCCGCGCCCCTAAAGCAGGTGGGTTGAGCTCAGCGACCTCCAGAACATCTCCTCGTATTCCTGGAGTAGGCGGCCGTATGTGTACACCCGCTTCTCGTGCAGGCTGCCCGAGTTGAGCCCCGCCTCCACCGCCGCCTCCGCCTGTTGGTCCAGGGCCGGGGCCGGTTCCGCGAAGAAGTCGAAGAAGGCGCAGGACTCGTCCGTGAAGCCGTAGTGGGTGCGCAGGCCCTCGGCGATGCGGGCGCAATACGTGCCCCAGGTCGCGAAGTTGGCCGTGATGGCCAGGACGGCGTCCGTCGGGGTTGCGTTCAGGGCGAGCCAGGAGATGTACGCCGGGTACGTCTGGCAGCCCGGTAGGGGCTCGTACGCTTGCATGCGCCGTTCATCCACTTCGCACGCCTCGGTGAACGCGCCCAGCCGCTCTGCCGCCAGTTCCTCGCCCTCGGCCAGCATGGTGAAGAACCCGGCGGCCGCCGGCTCCTCGGTGGCGCGCTGCGCCAGATGCAGGAACGCGCGGTGGTCGGCGGGAATCACGTGGTGTTGTTCCAGGGCCAGTGCGGCGAGCGTCTCCAGACTCGCCCGGCCGCTGGCGACGGGGGGAACAAATGGATTCGCGTTCGGGTCCGGGGCCAGCTCTGACCTGGTCGTTTTCAGCAATTCCGCGGCCGTGCGGGGCATTGCTTCCTCCTCGTCGGGATTGATCGGTGCTGCTCCGACCCTGACACGGGGTCACCGGTTCGGAGTAGTCCGGCGAGAGATCATCGCCCTCACGGGTGATCGTGAGGGAACCACCTCCTGAGGTGAACCACCTTCTGACCGGCCGGGCCCAAACCCGCCGGAAGGCTGAAAGCAGGCACGGTTCATGGCGACTTTGTGCAAACCCTCAGTGTCGGTCCCGGAGTACGTGATCACGATGGAGGAGACGCTGGAACTGGCGCGCTCCCACCACGAGAACCACCCGCAGCTGCCGTTGGCGCTGAGACTGATCGAGAACACGGGCGTTCGCACCCGGCACATCGTGCAGCCGATCGAGGAAACCCTCAAGCACCCCGGCTTCGAGGAGCGCAACAAGCTCTACGAGGTCGAGGCCAAGGCCCGGGTCCCCGCAGTCATCCAACGAGCGCTCGACGACGCCGAGCTGCTCACCAGCGACATCGACGTGATCATCTACGTCTCGTGCACGGGCTTCATGATGCCCTCGCTCACCGCGTGGCTGATCAACGAGATGGACTTCGACTCCACCACCCGCCAGATCCCCATCGCGCAGCTCGGCTGCGCGGCCGGCGGAGCGGCGATCAACCGGGCGCACGACTTCTGCTCGGCGTACCCGGACGCCAACGCGCTCATCGTGGCCTGCGAGTTCTGCTCGCTGTGCTACCAGCCGACCGACCTCGGCATCGGCTCGCTGCTCTCCAACGGCCTCTTCGGTGACGGCATCGCCGCCGCCGTGGTCCGCGGCAAGGGCGGCACCGGCGTCGAGCTCGAACGCAACGGTTCGTACCTGATCCCCAAGACCGAAGAGTGGATCATGTACGACGTCCGGGCCACCGGGTTCCACTTCCTGCTGGACAAGCGGGTCCCGGCGACCATGGAGCCGCTCGCGCCGGCCCTCCAGGACCTGGCAGGACTGCACGGCTGGAACGCGTCCGACCTGGACTTCTACATAGTCCACGCGGGCGGGCCACGAATCCTGGACGACCTGAGCAAGTTCCTCCAGGTCGAGCCGCACGCGTTCCGGTTCAGCCGGGCCACGCTCACCGAGTACGGCAACATCGCCAGCGCGGTCGTCCTGGACGCACTGCGCCGGATGTTCGACGAGGGCGGTGCCGAGCACCAGGCGCGCGGCCTGCTGGCCGGCTTCGGTCCCGGCATCACCGCGGAAATGTCGCTGGGTCGCTGGCGGCGTTCGGACGAAGAGGCGGCATGACCGAGAAGACGCTCAGCGAACCCCTGGACTCCGCCACGGGGGCCGCCTGCCCGGTCCGGCACTGGGAGGTGCCGGACCTGGCGGGGGTGGACTTCGACCCGACCCTGGCCGAGCTGATGCGCGAGGGTCCGGTCACCCGGATCCAGCTGCCCAACGGCGAGGGCTGGGCCTGGCTGGTCACCCGGTACGACGACGTACGGATGGTGGCCAACGACCCCCGGTTCAGCCGTGAGGCGGTGATGGAGCAGCCGGTCACCCGGCTCGCCCCGCACTTCATCCCGGACCGCGGCGCGGTCGGTTTCCTGGACCCGCCCGACCACACCCGGCTGCGCCGGTCGGTGGCCTCCGCGCTCACCACCAAGGGCGTGGAGCGGGTTCGTGAGAAGGCGCGCGGGATGCTGGACGAGCTCGTCGACGAACTCGTCCAGGACGGCCCGCCCGCCGATCTCACGGCGACGGTCCTGAGCCCCTTCCCCATCGCGGTGATCTGCGAGGTGATGGGCGTTCCGGCCGCCGACCGGCACACCATGCACATCTGGACCCAGCTGATCCTGTCCTCCAGCCACGGCAAGGAGATCAGCGAGAAGGCCAAGCGCGAGATGAGCGCCTACTTCGGCGACCTCATCGCCCTGCGCGAGGGCAGTGCGGGCGAGGACGTGGCCTCCCTGCTGGGCGCGGCCGTGGGCCGCGGCGAGGTCACGCTGGAGGAGGCCGTCGGTCTCGCCGTCCTCCTCCAGATCGGCGGCGAGGCGGTCACCAACAACAGCGGGCAGATGTTCTACCTGCTGCTGACCCGCCCCGACCTCCTCGACCGGCTGCGCACCGAGCCGGAGATCCGCCCCCGGGCGATCGACGAGCTGCTGCGCTACATCCCGCACCGCAGCGCGGTGGGACTGTCCCGGATCGCCGTGGAGGACGTGGAGATCAAGGGCGTGCGGATTCGTGCGGGCGACGCGATCTACGTCTCGTACCTGGCCGCCAACCGCGACCCGGAGGTCTTCCCGGACCCCGAGACGATCGACCTCACCCGCAGTCCCAACCCGCACGTGTCCTTCGGGTTCGGCCCGCACTACTGCCCCGGCGGCCAGCTCGGCAGACTGGAGGAGGAACTCCTGGTCGACGCCCTGCTCGACCGGCTCCCCGGGCTGCGGCTCGCCGTGCCCCCGGACCAGGTCCCCTTCAGGAAGGGCGCGTTGATCCGGGGACCCGAGGCCCTTCCGGTGACCTGGTGAGGGCCCCGTGACGGCGACGGAGGGACTCCTCGTACCGCCGGGTCACGGGCGCGTGGTCCACACGCCGGCCCAGCGTGTCACCTTCAAGGTGACGGGCACGCACTCGCGGACGGCCTCCACCTTCGAGGTGGAGGTCCCGCCGGGCTTCGACGTGGGCGCCCATGTGCACACCCGCAGCGAGGAGTTGTTCTACGTCCTCGAAGGCGAGCTGGACGTGCTCGCCTTCGAGCCCCGCATCCGCACTCCCGACAACTGGCAGAAGTGGGAGTCCGGTTCGGGCACGAGGGTGGTGCGGGCGACCCCGGGCACGGTGATCGTCGTACCCCCGGGCTGCCCGCACGCCTTCGCCAACCCGACGGACACCCCGGCGAGAATGTTCTTCCAGGCGTCTCCCCCACCGGACCACGAGCGCTACTTCGAGGAGTTGCTGGAGATCCTTGGCAGCGACGGCCCCCCGGACCACGAGGCGATCGAGGAACTCCGAAGGCGCTACGACATCGAGCAACTGACGCCACTGAAACACCAGTGAGCCGGAGCGCCCCGTCAGGGGCGCGGGGAACTGCGCGACCAGCCACAACGTACCCGCGGACCGGATCGCGCAGAACCCGAACGGCGCTACCGGATCGGCATCCCCGACAACGTACGGGCGATCACCAGCCGCTGCACCTCACTCGTACCCTCGAAGATGGTGTAAATCGCCGCATCGCGGTGCATCCGCTCCACCGGATACTCCCGCGTGTACCCGTTGCCGCCCAGGATCTGGATCGCCTGGGCGGTGACCTTCTTCGCGGTCTCGCTGGCGAACAGCTTCGACATCGAGCCCTCGGCGGCGGTGAACGGCTTCCCGTTCACCGCCATCCACGACGCACGCCACACCAGCAGCCGGGCCGCGTCGATGGACGTACGCATGTCCGCGATCTGGAAGGCCACGCCCTGGTTGTCGATGATCGGCCGCCCGAACTGCTCGCGGGTCTTGGCGTAGTCGAGGGCGACCTCGTAGGCGGCCCGCGCGGTACCCACCGCCATCGCTCCCACCGCGGGGCGGCTCGCCTCGAACGTCGCCATCGCCGCGTTCTTGACCCGCTCGCCGCCGGTCCTCGCCCGCTCACGGGCCCGGGCGAGGCGCTCGTCCAGCTTCTCCTTGCCGCCGAGCAGGCAGGAACCCGGCACCCGGACGCCGTCCAGGATGACCTCGGCGGTGTGCGAGGCACGGATCCCGTGCTTCTTGAACTTCTGGCCCTGGGCCAGCCCGGGGGTCCCCGCCGGCACGATGAAGGACGCGTGGCCCTTGGAACCCAGCTCCGGGTCGACGACCGCGACGACGACATGGACGTTGGCGATGCCGCCGTTGGTCGCCCAGGTCTTCGTGCCGTTGATCACCCACTCGTCCTTGGCCTCGTCGTACACGGCCCGGGTGCGCATGGCGGCCACGTCGGAGCCGGCGTCGGGCTCGGAGGAGCAGAACGCGGCGACCTTGACGTCGTTGGGATCGCCGTACATCTGGGGGATCCAGGTGCCGATCTGCTCCTCGGTGCCGTTGGCGAGGACGCCGACGGCGGCGAGACCCGTGCCCACAATGGAGAGCGCGATGCCCGCGTCGCCCCAGAACAGCTCCTCCATGGCCATCGGAATGCCGAGGCCGGTGGCGTCGAAGTACTGCTGGGCGTAGAAGTCGAGGGAGTAGATGCCGACCTTGGCGGCCTCCTGGATGACCGGCCAGGGAGTCTCCTCACGCTCGTCCCATTCGGCGGCCGCGGGGCGAATCACGTCGGCGGCGAAACCGTGCAGCCAGTCCCGGACCTCCTTCTGTTCGTCGTTGAGCTCCATGGTGAACTCGGCCATGACCCCTCCAGCGGCGGCGCATAATGTGTTACTAGCGGTAACAAGAGTCTGTTACTGGTCGGTAGGAAAAGTCAACTCCCAAGGTCACCTCGGCAGCCAGTTCGAGATCGGATGGCTGTCAGGTGTTAGTTTGCGCAGGCGTCACCGAAACAGCACGGGGTGGGGAGAGCACATGGACACCACACAGCGGACCGAACAGCAGCGGTCCGCCGACCGCCGACGGCGAGAGCTGTTGGAGGCCGCCGACCGGGTGGTGCTGCGCGACGGCCCACAGGCCTCGATGAACGCGATCGCGGCGGAGGCCGGCATCACCAAGCCGATCCTCTATCGCCACTTCGGCGACAAGGGCGGCCTGTACGCGGCGCTGGCCAAGCGGCACACGGATGCCCTGCTGAACTCGCTCCGGGATGCGCTGGACGCTCCCGCGGAGCGCCGTGAGCGGGTCGAGGCGACGCTGGACACGTACCTCGCGGCGATCGAGGCGCGGCCTCAGGTGTACCGGTTCCTGATGCATCCCGCGGAGGGCAGCACGGGGACCGACCAGGGTTTCGACGTGGGAAAGCACTCGGCTCCGCTGCTGCGGCGGATGGGCGAGGAACTGGCGCAGGTCATCGAGGACCGGCTGGATCTCGGCCCCGGGAGTCAGCAGCTGGCGCGGGTGTGGGGGCACGGGATCGTCGGGATGATGCATGCGGCCGGGGACTGGTGGCTGGGGGAGCGGCCCTGTTCCCGTGCAGAGTTGGTGAAGAGTTTGGCTGATCTGTTGTGGGGGCGGTTGGCGGCGGCGGGGGACAAGATCGGCGGTCCTGGGTTCTGAGGGCTGGGTTTCGGGTGCGGGTGCGTGGGGGCCGGTCGCGCCCACGCGGCCGTAGCCGCACATCGATACGGCCCCGCGCCCCTGAAAACCGGTAGGTACGCTCACCGGCGCCAAGAGGACTTGGCCACCTGTCTCATCAGCTTGCGCTTGCGCCAACCCGAGAGGTGGTCGGAATAGACACGGCCCTCCAGATGGTCCGTCTCGTGCTGCAGGCACCTCGCGAAGAAGCCCGTGCCGTGGATCGTGACCGGCTCCCCCGTCGCCGTGAACCCCTCCACCACCGCGTGGTCGTAGCGTTCCGTCCCCGCCTCCAGGCCCGGCAGGGACAGGCATCCCTCCGGGCCGCGGAGCGTCACGCCGTCCGTCTCCACCAGGCGGGGGTTCACCACATGGCCCAGGTGACGGACGTCCTCGTCGTCGGGGCAGTCGAAGACGAACACCCGCAGCGGCTCCCCCACCTGGTTCGCCGCCAGGCCCACGCCCTCGGAGGCGTACATCGTCGCGAACAAGTCCTCCACCAGACCGGAGAGTTCGGGGCCGAAGTCGGTGACCTCCGCGCAACGGGCGTGCAGGACGGGGTCGCCGAGCAGGGTGAGGGGCCGGACCCGCCCACGGGCGCCCGGAATGGAACCTTGTCGCATGGTCGCAAGGGTACGGTTCGAATCGGCCCCCGCCCGCCGCGCAGGCGAGGGCCGGAATTCGGGTGTGCGAATGGATCTCGATAGGCTGAGGTGCACACCACGTTGCCGAATGGCTGAGGCGCGGCGCGTAGTCAAGGAGGATCGAGAACTGATGGCAGGCAACTCGGACCCGCTCACGCCGCGGGCCAAGATCGCCGTGACCGCGGGCAAGGCGGTCGCGGCGGCGTCCCGGGCCGCGGGACGCGGCAGCGGATCCGTGATCGGCGGCCGGGTCGCACTGAAACTCGACCCCGACCTTCTCGCCCGGCTCGCCCAGAACCTGGACGTCACGCTCGTCTCGGCGACGAACGGCAAGACGACGACCACCCGGCTGATCGCCGAGGCGCTCAAGGCCGCGGGGCCGGTCGTCTCCAACGCGCTCGGCGCCAACATGCCCGCCGGTATCACCTCGGCGCTGGCCGGCGGCTCCGACGCCAAGTTCGGCGTGATCGAGGTCGACGAGAAGTACCTCGCCGGGGTGGCCCGGGACACCGACCCGAAGTGCATCGCGCTGCTCAACCTCTCCCGCGACCAGCTCGACCGGGCCGCCGAGACCCGGATGCTCGCCGAGAACTGGCGGGAGGGCCTGGCCGGCTCCAAGGCAGTCATCGTGGCGAACTGCGACGACCCGCTGGTGGTGTGGGCCGCGTCCTCCTCCCCCAATGTGATCTGGGTCGCCGCCGGGCAGATGTGGAAGGACGACGCCTGGTCCTGTCCGTCCTGCGGTGGCGTGATGCAGCGGCCCGGGGACGACTGGTTCTGCGGTGAGTGCGGCTTCCGGCGCCCCACGCCCAGCTGGGTGCTGTCCGGGGACCACGTCCTCGACCCGCACGGGTCCGCCTGGCCTATCCATCTCCAGCTGCCGGGACGCGCCAACAAGGCCAACGCGGCCTCCTCGGCCGCCGTCGCCGCCGTCTTCGGGGTGCCGCCGCAGGTCGCCCTGGAACGCATGTACCAGGTGCAGGCCGTCGCGGGACGGTACGACGTCGTGCAGTTCCAGGGGCGCGACCTGCGGCTGCTGCTCGCGAAGAACCCGGCCGGCTGGCTGGAGACGTTCTCGCTGATCGACCCGCCGCCGACCCCGGTGATCCTCTCCGTGAACGCGCGCGGCGCCGACGGCACCGACACCTCCTGGCTGTGGGACGTGGACTACACCCGCCTCACCGGCCACCCGATCTTCGTGCTCGGCGACCGCAAGCTCGACCTCGCGGTGCGGCTGGAGGTCGCGAACCAGCACTTCCAGGTCTGCGACTCCCTCGACCAGGCCGTGCAGATGGCCCCGCCCGGCCGGATCGAGGTCATCGCGAACTACACCGCGTTCCAGGACCTGCGCCGCCGCGTCGGCAACTGACTGACCCCAAAGGACGATCATTGATGAGCGACAACCAACTGCGGCTGGTGTGGATCTACCCGGACCTGCTCAGCACCTACGGCGACCAGGGCAACGCGCTCGTCGTGGAGCGCCGGGCGCGGCAGCGCGGTCTCGACGTGGCCCGGCTCGACGTGCGCAGCGACCAGCCGATCCCGACCTCCGGCGACATCTACCTGATCGGAGGCGGTGAGGACCGTCCGCAGCGGCTCGCCGCCGAGCGGCTGCGCCGCGACGGGCACCTGTACCGGGCCGTGGAGAACGGCGCGATCGTGTTCTCGGTGTGCGCCGGCTACCAGATCCTCGGGCACGAGTTCATCAACGACCTGGGCCAGCGCGAGCCGGGCCTCGGCCTGCTCGACGTGACGACCGTGCGCGGCACCGGGGAGCGGTGCGTCGGGGACGTCCTCGGCGACATCGACCCGCGGCTCGGCCTGCCCCCGCTGACCGGCTTCGAGAACCACCAGGGCGTGACCCAGCTCGGTCCCACCGCCCGCCCCCTCGCCCGGGTCAGGCTGGGCAAGGGCAACGGCACCGGGGACGGCACCGAGGGCGCGTACAACGACACCGTCTTCGGCACGTACATGCACGGGCCGGTGCTCGCCCGCAACCCGCTCATCGCCGACCTGCTGCTGAAGCTGGCACTCGACGTGAACGCGCTGCCGCCGATCGACGACCGGTGGTACGAGGCGCTGCGCACCGAGCGCATCGCGGCCGCCGAGCAGCCCGCCTGAGCTGTACCGGAGAGGTGGATTCCGGGCCCGCCTGACAGGGTGTCCGCTCACATGTGCGGGCGCGTCCAGCAGGCGGACGCCCGGTACGGCGAGACCCCCTCCCGCCGGTAGGGTGACGGCGATGACAGCCGGACAGCGTGGTCCGGTCTTCGGCCCACGTGGAGAAGGTTGTTTCGGGCTATGCGCATTGGTGTCCTCACGTCCGGCGGCGACTGCCCCGGCCTGAACGCCGTCATCCGGTCCGTCGTGCACCGTGCCGTCGCCGACCACGGCGACGAGGTCATCGGCTTCCGGGACGGCTGGAAGGGCCTCCTGGAATGCGACTATCTCAAGCTCGACCTCGACGCCGTGGCCGGCATCCTGGCCCGCGGCGGCACGATCCTCGGCTCCTCCCGGGTCCAGCCCTCGCACCTGCGGGACGGCGTGGAGCGGGCCAGGGGCCATGTCGCCGAACTCGGCCTCGACGCGATCATCCCGATCGGCGGTGAGGGCACGCTGAAGGCGGCCCGGCTGATGTCCGACGCCGGCCTGCCGATCGTCGGCGTGCCGAAGACCATCGACAACGACATCGCTGTCACCGACGTCACCTTCGGCTTCGACACGGCCGTGGGCGTGGCCACCGAGGCCCTCGACCGGCTCAAGACCACCGCCGAGTCCCACCAGCGGGTCCTCGTCGTCGAGGTCATGGGCCGGCACACCGGCTGGATCGCCCTGCACTCCGGGATGGCGGCCGGCGCCCACGCCATCGTCGTCCCGGAACGCCCCTTCGACATCGAGGAGTTGGCCCGCAGGGTCGGCGAGCGGTTCGAGGCCGGGAAGCGGTTCGCGATCGTCGTCGCGGCGGAGGGGGCCAAGCCGAAGGCGGGCACGATGGCCTTCGACGAGGGCGGCAAGGACATCTACGGCCACGAGCGGTTCGCCGGGATCGCCCGGCAGCTCTCCATCGAGCTGGAGCAGCGGCTCGGCAAGGAGGCGCGGCCGGTCATCCTCGGACATGTGCAGCGGGGCGGGACGCCGACGGCGTACGACCGGGTGCTGGCCACCCGGTTCGGGTGGCATGCGGTGGAGGCCGTGCATCGCGGGGAGTTCGGTCACATGACCGCGCTGCGGGGCACGGACATCGCGATGGTGCCGCTCGCCGAGGCGGTGGAGACGTTGAAGACGGTTCCCGCGGAGCGGTACGACGAGGCGGAGACCGTGCTGTAGGGGCAGCGCCGTAGGGGGTGCCGATCCGTTGCCGGGTGCGGGTCGGGTGTGGTTGCTCGCGCAGTTCCCCGCGCCCCTTCGGGCAGGGACACGCGCCCCCGGTCGCAAGTGCGCTCGGAGGCGGTTCTAGTCTGGGGTCGGCTGTAAACGTACAACCCCCCACGAATCAGGAGCCGCCGGATGGATCACAGCGGGCACGGCATGACCATGGACTTGCCGCCGTTCACGCTGGGGCGGGGGCTGGAGTGGTCGGCGGATCCCTTCTTTCTCGTGGCCTGTGTCGCGGGGCTCGCGCTGTACGGGTGGGGTGTGGTGCGGCTGCGGCGGCGCGGGGACGCCTGGTCCGTCGGACGTACGGTGTCGTTCGTCGTCGGTGTGCTGACCATCATGCTCGTGATGTGCACCGGGCTGAACGACTACGGGATGGTCATGTTCAGCGTGCACATGGTGCAGCACATGGTCATCAGCATGCTGTCGCCCATCTTCATCCTGCTGGGCGCCCCGGTCACGCTCGCGCTGCGCGCGCTGCCCGTCGCCGGGAAGGGGCGCAAGGGGCCGCGTGAGCTGTTGCTGGCCCTGCTGCACAGCCGGTACATGCGGATCGTCACCCATCCCGCGTTCACGATCCCGCTGTTCATCGCGAGCCTCTACGCGCTCTACTTCACCCCGCTGTTCGACTTCCTGATGGGGTCGAAGACCGGGCACATCGCGATGATGGTGCACTTCCTGGCCGTCGGTGTGGTCTTCTTCTGGCCGATCATCGGCGTCGACCCCGGGCCGAACCGGCCGGGATATCTCATGCGGATGCTGGAGCTGTTCGCGGGCATGCCGTTCCACGCGTTCTTCGGCATCGCGTTGATGATGGCCTCGGAGCCGATGGTCGAGACGTTCAAGAATCCGCCCGCCTCGCTCGGCATCGACGCGCTCTCCGACCAGAACGCGGCCGGCGGTATCGCCTGGGCGTTCAGTGAAGTCCCGTCCGTGCTGGTGCTGATCGCCCTGCTGTTCCAGTGGTACAGCTCCGAGCAGCGGCAGGCCCGGCGCTCGGACCGGGCCGCGGACCGGGACGGCGACAAGGAACTTGAGGCCTACAACGCCTATTTGGCCTCACTGAACGCACGCGAGGGCTGAAAGGCTCTCCATTCAGTAGCATAAAGCGCGATGGGAAAACCGCCGGGGGGAGCGGTGATGACACTTCGCGCTTTTTTGCACAGGGCCTGCGTGCTCGGTGTTCTTGTTCCGGTATTGCTGCTCGGCGGATGCGGGCGGAGTTCGCCGCTGTCCGTCGTCAAGGCGGTCGCCGCCGGGGTGCCGGCGCTGCACCCTTTCTTCGACGAGAACAAGGGGCTCGGCCATGACGCCCGGGTCCGTTCGCTGCCGGTGCACGGCAGCCTGCAGCAAGGGGACTCGCCCGGTCTGTACGGCGGCACCCGGCAGCCGACGATCTGTGACGTCGAGAAACTGAAGGAATTCCTCACCGATCCCGCGAACCACCGCAAGGCACAGGCGTGGGCCGGTGTCTTCGGAATCGGCACCGAACAGATTCCGGATTATCTCGACCGGCTCACTCCCGTACTCCTGCGTCACGACACCCTCGTGGAGAACCACGATTACAAGAGCGGCACCGCCACGCCTTTCGCCTCTCTCCTCCAATCCGGAATCGCCGTGCTCGTCGACCGGCGGGGACAGCCCGCCGTGAAGTGCTCGTGCGGAAATCCACTGCGGCCCTTCGCAGGGGACACCGGCCGGATAAAGGTCGAGTTCGACCACGGCAACAGCAAGTGGCGCGGCTACGACCGCGCCCAGGTGACCGCCGTACGACCCGCCTCGCGCCCGCTGGAGCGACTCGCCCTCGTCGATGTCGCCGACCCGGGACGCGGTATCGAGCGGCCGGTCGGGACGACGGGCGCGCAGGACGCCGTCTTCCGCACCGGCGAGCGGCATGCGGTGCCCGAGGTCGCCGGGACGTCCTTCGGGGAGGCGAGCCGGCGGCTGTCGGACGCCGGGCTGGCGGTCGCCTACGACGGTGCGGGACTGCCGCCCGACGACGCCCGGGTGCTGGCGTCGGATCCGGTGGCGGGGACGGAGCTGCGGTTCGGCGAATATGTGACGCTGCGCGTCGCCGACGGCAGCGACAGCAGCGGCAGCGGGGCGGCTTCCTCCGCCGGGTCGGGATCTCCGCCGGTCCCGCCACCGTCCGCGCCGTCGTCGTCCGGGGCGTCCTCCTCGGTCGTACCGCCGGCGTCCCACGAGCCGTCGTCCCAGGAGCCGTCGTCCAGGGCGCCGTCGTCCGCCCCGCCCTCGTCACCCTTCTCGGACCCCGGTACGCCTTCCGGCGCCGCTCCGCCCGACGTCACGCACTCGACCGACGGCGCCCCGCCGGACCCGCCCGGCTCGTCCCCGGCCGTCAGCGGCTCGGCCCCGTCCCCCGCACCCGTGACGAGCGAACCGGCGAGCGGCGGCCCGGCGTCGACGGCAGGCGAGACCGGCGCGAGCACGATGATGTAACGCCGAACCCGGGAGTGACCGGATGCCTCATGGATCACCGACGTCGGGAGTGGGCCGGGTCGTCGCCGGCCGGTACGTGCTGCTGAACCGGCTGGGCAGCGGCGGTATGGGCCATGTCTGGCTCGCTCACGACCGGAGACTGGAGTGCGAGGTCGCTCTCAAGGAGCTGGTCCTGCGCGAGACGGAGGACGAGCCGGAGCGTACGGCGCGGGTGGCGCGGGCCCGGGCGGAGGCGCGGCACGCGGCCGGGCTGCGCGGGCATCCGCATGTGGTGACCGTGCACGACGTGCTGGAGCACGACGGTCTGCCGTGGATCGTCATGGAGTACGTGCCGGGCGCGGTCGACCTGCGGGACCTGGTGGAGCGGGACGGGCCGCTGCCGCCCGCCGAGTGTGCCCGGGTCGGTCTCGCCGTCCTCGACGCGCTGACCGCCGGCCATGAGCGGGGGGTGCTGCACCGGGACGTGAAACCGGCGAACATCCTGCTCGCACCCGACCGCACCGGGGCGCCGAACGCCCGGGTGCTGCTGACGGACTACGGCATCTCGGTACAGCCGGACACCGGGGAGACCCGGTACACGCTGGCGTCGGGGCTGGTCGGGACGGCCGGGTATCTGGCGCCCGAGCGGGCCACGGGCGGGCCGCCGACGCCGGCCGCCGATCTGTTCTCGCTGGGGTGCACGCTGTACCACGCGGTGGAGGGGCGCGGGCCGTTCGAGCGGGGTTCGCAGCTCTCGGAGATCACCGCCGTGGTGATGGAGGAACCGGATCCGCCGGTGCGGGCGGGCGCGCTGGCCCCCGTGATGCTCGCGCTGCTCGCCAAGGATCCGGCCCGGCGGATCCCCGCGGTGGCGGCGGAGGCCGCGCTGTCGCTGGTCGTGACCTCGCAGGCGGAGGCGTACGCACGGGCCCGTACCGAGCCGGGTTCCGTGCCGCCCTGGGGCGAAGGTGCCGGTGCGGGCGTGGGCCCGGAACGGCCGCCCGGTCACCGTCGGCGGCCGCTCCCCCGCGCTCTGCGGGGCGCCCTCGCCGTCGCCCTGGGCCTGGTGCTCGCCCTGGGCGGGGTCTGGTGGGCGACCGCGCACCAGCCCGGTGGCACGGCCGGCCTGCCGTACGGCAGCGCGGTGGGGCTTTCGCGCCCCCTCAAGGACGGCGACTGTGTCCTCGCCGACTGGCCCGGCGGGGTGCGTTTCACGGGGACCCCCGGGCTCAGTCTCGATCCGACCTGCGCGGACCGGGCGCCGGACGGTCAGGTGGTGGCCTTCGTGCCCGTGGCGTCCGCCGCCGAGGCGCGCGAGCAGGGGCCGGCCGGGTGCGAGGAGCGGACCGCGGGGCTGCGCGGGAAACTCGCGGATGTGCGGTCCCTGGCCGTCGTACCGACCGGGAAGGGCCTGGAGACGGCCGGGGGGCGGGTCGCGTGTCTGGTGCTGGGGGCGCACGGGCCGGTGTACGGGCCGCTGGACGGACATCGCACGGCGGGCACCGCGTTCGCGGACACCGCCACCATGCAGAAGCGGGACTGTCTGCGGGTGCCCTCGGCGCGGGACGCGCTGCTGGTGCCGTGCTCGGGGGCGCACGACCAGGAGGTGCTGGGGTTCACCCGGCTCGGCGCCGGCGTGACCCTGGCGCGGGCGCGGACGGAGTCGGACGCGGCCTGCGCCCGGGACGTGCCGCCACGGCAGTACGGATTCGATCCTTCCGTGTATCAGGCGGCCTCCTGGACCAGTGAGGGGATGTGGAAGACAGGGGCGCATTTCGTCATCTGTACCGTACGGAGGCAGAACGGGGGCACCATGGAGGGAGTCGGACCATGAGGAGGGTGTCGCGATGCCCGGTTCTACGAACGGTTCCACCAAGGCGATGGGGGTCCTCACCGTCGGCGGACTCGTGGTGGTGACGGCCTACACGGTGGCGCTCGGCAGCAACGGCTGGCTCTGGTTCGGGTGGGTGGTACTGGGGCTGCTGACCCTCGCGATGGTGGTCACCCAGAGCAACTGACGCAGCTCCCCGAAGGGGCGTGGTGCCGCATTGAATGTGCGGCGCCTAGTGCACCCCGGGCTGGTACTTGGGCAGCCGGGCGGTGATCTTCATGCCCGCGCCGGGGGCGGTCTCGATGACGAGGCCGTGGTCGTCGCCGTAGACCTGGCGCAGCCGGTCGTCGACGTTGGACAGGCCGATGCCGCCGGAGGGGCTGGTCTCGCCGGCGAGGATCCGGCGCAGCAGACCGGGGTCCATGCCGGTGCCGTCGTCCTCGATGACGACCAGGGCCTCGGCGCCCTCGTCCTGCGCGGTGATCTGGATGTGACAGGTGCCGGTCTTGCCCTCCAGGCCGTGCTTGACGGCGTTCTCGACCAGGGGCTGGAGGCAGAGGAAGGGCAGGGTGACGGGGAGTACCTCGGGGGCGATCTGGAGGGTGACCGTGAGGCGGTCGCCGAAGCGGGCCCGGACGAGCGCCAGGTAGTGGTCGATGGCGTGGAGTTCGTCGGCGAGGGTGGTGAAGTCGCCGTGCCTGCGGAACGAGTAGCGGGTGAAGTCGGCGAACTCCAGGAGCAGTTCGCGGGCGCGCTCGGGGTCGGTGCGCACGAACGAGGCGATCACCGCGAGCGAGTTGAAGATGAAGTGCGGGGAGATCTGGGCGCGCAGGGCGCGGATCTCGGCCTCGATGAGCCGGGTGCGGGAGCGGTCCAGGTCGGCCAGCTCCAGCTGGACGCTCACCCAGCGGGCGACCTCGCCGGCCGCGCGGACCAGGACGGCGGACTCGCGCGGGGCGCAGGCGACCAGGGTGCCGTGGACGCGGTCGTCGACGGTGAGCGGGGCGACGACGGCCCAGCGGACCGGGCAGTCGGGTGCCTCGCAGTGCAGGCGGAAGGCCTCGCCGCGGCCGGACTCCAGTGGTCCGGCGAGGCGTTCCATGATCTCGGTGCGGTGGTGGTCGCCGACGCCGTCCCAGACCAGCAGGTTGTCGTGGTCGGTGAGGCAGAGGGCGTCGGTGCCGAGCAGGGTGCGCAGCCGGCGGGCCGAGCGGCGGGCGGTCTCCTCGGTCAGGCCCGCGCGCAGCGGGGGTGCGGCGAGGGAGGCGGTGTGCAGGGTCTCGAAGGTGGCGTGCTCGACGGGGGTGCCGAGACCGCCGAGGCTCTCGGGGCGTGCGGTGCGGCGGCCCAGCCAGAAGCCGGCGGCCAGCAGCGGGAGCACGGCCACCAGGAGGCCGGCCAGGAACCCGGTCACGCCTTCACCTGCGCGCGCAGTTCCTCGGGGAGGTGGAAGCGGGCCAGGATCGCGGCCGTTCCCGGCGGGACCCGGCCCGGCGTCGCCAGGGACACCAGGATCATGGTGAGGAAGCCCAGCGGCACCGACCACAGGGCGGGCCAGGCGAGCAGGGCGTGCAGGTTCCCGGTGCCCGGGAAGTCGGCCATCGTCGCGGCCACCGCGCAGAACGCCGAGCCGCCCCCGACCAGCATCCCGGCGGCCGCGCCGGGCGGGGTCAGCCGCCGCCACCAGATGCCTAGGACCAGCAGCGGGCAGAAGGAGGAGGCGGACACCGCGAAGGCGAGCCCCACCGCGTCCGCGGCCGGCAGCCCGCCGACGAGCACGCTGGCGACGAGCGGTACGGCCATGGCCAGCAGGGTTCCGAGTCTGAAGTGCCGTACCCCGCGCGACGGGAGGACGTCCTGGGTGAGGACTCCGGCGACCGCCATGGTCAGTCCGGAGGCGGTGGAGAGGAACGCGGCGAAGGCACCGCCCGCCACCAGGGCGCCGAGGAGATCGCCGCCGGGGCCGCCGATGACCCGGTCCGGCAGCAGCAGGACGGCCGCGTCCGCGTTGCCCGTGAGGGTGAGTTCGGGGGTGTAGAGCCGGCCGAGGGCGCCGTAGACGGGCGGCAGCAGGTAGAAGAGGCCGATCAGGGCGAGCACGGCGACCGTGGTGCGGCGGGCGGCGACGCCGTGCGGGCTGGTGTAGAAGCGGACGACGACGTGCGGCAGGCCCATGGTGCCGAGGAAGGTGGCGAGGATCAGCCCGTACGTGGCGTACAGCGGGCGTTCCTCGCGGCTCTCGGCGAGCGAGGTGGACATCCCGCCGTTGGTGCCCCGGTCGGTGGCGGGCACCCGGGTGCCCTTGGCGAAGGTCAGACGGGTGCCGGCGGTGATCCGGTGGGTGCCCTCGGGGAGGGTGACCCTGGTGTCCTGGTGCGGGCGGCCGTCGACGGTCCCGGTGATGGTGACGGTGAGGGGGCGGTCGAGCTTGAGGTCGAGGGTGTCCTGGACACCGACGGTGCGCTGTTCGCGGAAGGCGGCCGGTTCGTCGAAGGCGTGGGTGGGGGCGCCGGCGCCCTGCCAGGCGAGGACGAGGAAGAGGGCCGGGACGAGCAGGGCGGTGAGTTTCAGCCAGTACTGGAAGGCCTGCACGAAGGTGATGCTGCGCATGCCGCCGGCGGCGACGGTGGCCACCACGACCACGGCCACGATCAGCCCGCCCAGTGCGTCCGGGGCCCCGGTGAGCACCGCCAACGTCAGCCCTGCTCCCTGGAGTTGGGGCAGCAGATAGAGCCAGCCGACGCCGACGACGAACGCCCCGGCCAGCCGCCGTACCGCCTGCGAGGCGAGCCGTGCCTCGGCGAAGTCGGGGAGCGTGTAGGCGCCGGAGCGGCGCAGCGGGGCGGCGACGAACAGGAGGAGGACCAGATAGCCGGCGGTGTAGCCGACCGGGTACCAGAGCATGTCCGGGCCCTGCACCAGGACCAGTCCGGCGATGCCCAGGAAGGAGGCGGCGGAGAGGTACTCGCCGCTGATCGCGGCCGCGTTGAGCCGTGGGCCGACGGTGCGCGAGGCGACGTAGAAGTCGGACGTGGTACGGGATATGCGCAGGCCGAAGGCGCCGACGAGGACGGTCGTCACGACCACGAGGGCGACGGCCGGGACGGCGTAACCGGAGTTCATCGGGCCTCGTCACGAAGGGAGTTCATGGTCCTCGACGAGGCGGACGAAGTCCTCCTCGTTGCGTTCGGCGCGGCGCACGTACCAGCGGGCCAGCAGGATCAGCGGGGCGTACAGGCAGAAGCCGAGCACCAGCCACTCCAGGCGGCGGGCCTGCGGGGCGGCCGCGAACACCAGCGGAAGCGGGCCGACGAGCAGCACGAGGACCGCGAACACGACCACGGCGACGCGGAGTTGGGAGCGCATGAGGGAGCGGACGTAGGTGTGGCCGAGGGTGGTCTGTTCGTCGATCTCGGTGCGCGGCCGGTAGTAGCCGGAGGTACGGCGGCTGCGGCGGGGCGGGCCGGTGACGGTGACCCGGCGTTCGGCGGGGTCGGTGGGCACCGTCAGACCCTCCGCATCAGCAGGTCCCGCAGTTCGCGGGCGTGGCGCCGGCTGACCTGGAGTTCCTCGCCGCCGACCAGGACGCTCACCGTGCCCGCGTCCAGGCGGAGTTCGCCGATGTGACGGAGGGCGACCAGGTGGCGGCGGTGGATGCGGACGAAGCCGCGGGAGCGCCAGCGGTCCTCCAGGGTGGAGAGCGGGATGCGCACGAGGTGGCTGCCGCGCACGGTGTGCAGGCGGGCGTAGTCGCCCTGGGCCTCCACATGGGTGATGTCGTCCACGGCCACGAACCGTGTGACACCGCCGAGTTCGACCGGCAGGTGGTCCGGGTCGGGTTCGTGCACGGGTATGTGCGGTGCGGCGCCGCGCCGTTCGGCGACCCGTCGTACCGCCTCCGCCAGGCGTTCCTTCCGTACCGGCTTGAGGATGTAGTCGACCGCCTTGAGATCGAAGGCCCTTACGGCGAAGTCCTCGTGGGCGGTGACGAACACGACCAGCGGGGGCCGGGCGAAGCCGGTGAGCAGCCGGGCCATCTCCAGGCCGTCCAGGCCGGGCATCTGGACGTCCAGGAAGACGACGTCGATGGCCTCGGGACCGTGGGGTCCGGACTCCAGGGCGCGGGTGATGCGGCGCAGTGCCTCGGTGGCGTCCCCGGCGCCCTCGACGCTGCCGATGCGCGGATCGGCGTTCAGCAGATAGAGGAGCTCCTCCAGCGAGGGGCGTTCGTCGTCGACGGCGAGGGCGCGCAGCATGAACGGAGTGTAGGCGGCGGACCGGGGCGCTGGACATGTGCCGGACGTGGACGTTCGTGCCGGACGGCCCGCATGAAGTGGCGTGCCTGAAGTGTCTTTCCCCGTGGATACAGTGCGGACATGAACAGCGGCACCGCCCCCTTCGACGATCTCGACCGGAAGATCACCACCGCTTTGATGGCGAACGCGCGGACCAGTTTCGCCGAGATCGGCGCGGCCGTCGGGCTCTCCGCGACGGCCGTGAAACGGCGGGTCGACCGGCTGCGCGAGACCGGAGTGATCACCGGGTTCACGGCGACCGTGAAGCCGTCGGCCCTCGGCTGGCGTACCGAGGCGTATGTCGAGGTGTACTGCGAGGGCGCGGCGCCGCCCAGGCGGCTCGCCGAGGTGGTCCGCAACCATCCGGAGATCACCGCCGCCATGACGGTGACCGGCGGCGCGGACGCCCTGCTGCATGTCCGCGCCCGGGACGTGGACCACTTCGAGGAGGTGCTGGAGCGGATCCGGGTGGAGCCCTTCATCCGGAAGACGATCAGTGTGATGGTGCTGTCGCATCTGCTCCCGGAGAGCCCCGAGGCGGGTGCGACACACGCGGCCCCTGAGTAAACGCACCGATGCTGCGTTTGCCTGATCAGAGACGCAGCAATCCTGCGCGGACACGCAACATTAATTGCTTGTCGCCCGTATCCGACGCTTTCTACCTTGGTGTCAACCCTCGTCGACACCGCAGGAAAGCGGAGGAACACCTCTGTGTCCGAAAGCCGTGTGCCGCGCGTCCGGCGCTTCCTCGTCTGCGAACCCAGACACTTCGCCGTGCAGTACGCGATCAATCCCTGGATGAACCCCGACACCAGGATCGACGTCGACCTGGCCCATGAGCAGTGGACCGCGCTCATCAGCGCCTACCGTGCCCATGGCCACAGCGTCGACCGTCTGGAGCCGGTCCCCGGCCTGCCCGACATGGTCTTCGCCGCGAACTCGGCGGTCGTCGTCGGCGGCCGTGTCTTCGGCTCCCTGTTCCACGCGCCCGAGCGGCGCCCCGAGTCCTCCCACTACGACCTCTGGTTCAAGACCGCCGGCTACGACGTGCACCGCCCGGGCTCGGTGGTCGAGGGCGAGGGCGACCTGGTCTGGACGGGCCGGTACCTGCTCGCCGGCACCGGGTTCCGCACCACCCGGGAGGCGCACCGGGAGGCACAGGAGTTCTTCGGCCACCCGGTGATCAGCCTGACCCTGGTGGACCCGTACTTCTACCACCTGGACACCGCGCTGTTCGTCCTGGACGACCAGAACATCGTCTACTACCCCGAGGCCTTCTCCAGCGGCAGCCGCGAGGTGCTGCGCCGCCTGTACCCGGACGCGGTGCTCGCCACCCGCGACGACGCCATGGCCTGGGGGCTGAACTCCGTCTCCGACGGCCGCCGGGTCTTCATCGCACCGCAGGCCGAGGCGCTCGCCGCCCGGCTCGCCGACCAGGGCTACGAACCGGTCCCCGTCGACCTGTCGGAGTTCCACAAGGCCGGCGGCGGCATCAAGTGCTGCACCCAGGAAATCCGCTGAGGTACGAGGAGAGTCACCGATGACCGCACCCGCGCACACCCGTACCTCCGCCGAACTGATCGAGGCCGAGGAGCCGGTCCTCGCCCACAACTACCACCCGCTGCCCGTGGTCGTCGCCCGCGCCGAGGGCGCCTGGGTGGAGGACGTCGAGGGCCGCCGCTATCTCGACATGCTGGCCGGCTACTCGGCCCTCAACTTCGGCCACCGCCACCCGGCCCTGATCGAGGCCGCCCACCGCCAGCTGGACCGGCTGACCCTCACCTCCCGCGCCTTCCACAACGACCGGCTCGCGGAGTTCGCCGAGCGCCTGGCCGGGCTGACCGGCCTGGACATGGTGCTGCCGATGAACACCGGCGCCGAGGCGGTGGAGAGCGGGATCAAGGTGGCCCGCAAATGGGCCTACGACGTGAAGGGCGTCCCGGCCGACCGGGCCACGATCGTCGTCGCGGCGGACAACTTCCACGGCCGTACGACCACGATCGTCAGCTTCTCCACGGACGAGACCGCCCGGGCCGGCTTCGGCCCGTTCACGCCGGGCTTCCGGATCGTGCCGTACAACGACCTGGCGGCCCTGGAGGCGGCGGTCGATGAGACGACGGCGGCCGTGCTGATCGAGCCGATCCAGGGCGAGGCCGGGGTCGTGATCCCCGACGACGGCTATCTGACCGGGGTCCGCGAACTGACCCGGCGGGCGGGCTGCCTCTTCGTGGCCGACGAGATCCAGTCCGGCCTCGGCCGCACCGGCCGTACTCTCGCCGTCGACCACGAGGACGTCGTCCCGGACGTCGTGCTGCTCGGCAAGGCGCTGGGCGGCGGGATCGTGCCGGTGTCGGCGGTGGTGGCCCGGCGCGAGGTGCTGGGTGTGCTGCGGCCGGGCGAGCACGGCTCGACGTTCGGCGGCAACCCGCTCGCCGCCGCGGTCGGCACGGCCGTGGTCGAACTGCTGGAGGGCGGCGAGTTCCAGCGCAGGGCGGCCGAACTGGGCGTGGTCCTGCGGGACGGTCTGGCGGAGCTGGTCGGCAAGGGCGTGGTCGGCTTCCGCTCGCGCGGGCTCTGGGCCGGC
The DNA here is from genome assembly GCF_042716195.1 of Streptomyces sp. NPDC058683. Lineage (NCBI taxonomy): Bacteria > Bacillati > Actinomycetota > Actinomycetes > Kitasatosporales > Streptomycetaceae > Streptomyces > Streptomyces sp. NPDC058683. Next base: position 280 of record NZ_JBHXSK010000035.1, on the reverse strand, counting down.
GTCGACGTGGACCCGGCGATCGGCACCGGGCGCGAGATCAGCGAACGCCTGATGCGCGAGGGCATCCTGGTCAAGGACACGCACGGCTCGACGATCCGGCTGGCCCCGCCGCTGACCGTCACGGCGGAGGAACTGCGCTCGGCGCTCGGGGTGCTGGAGAAGGTGCTGGCGGTCTGAGCGAGGGGTGGGGCCCCCCCCCCCGGCGGCGGCCCCCCCCCCCCCAGCCCGCGGGGCGCGCCCCGCCCCCCCGCCCCCCCCGCGGAGGCGGGGGGGTATTAAA